>DAOUFY010000054.1:0-5474 GCA_034429745.1 Anaerolineales bacterium | reverse complement strand
GAAAAATATTCATTATCCTTTTTAATAGCCTCTCGTTCTTTTTTATTGATATATTTTTTATATCGCTGTCTGAAGGACATTTTCGCTGCCATCGGAAAATCCCTGCTGCGCGTCCACTTTGCAATAGGTCCAGGTAGAAAAGTACTCCACCCATTGGATTTAGGAAAAATTGGCTGAAGTGTTCCGGCTATTTTTTGAAAAATACCAAATATACTAGGGACAGAACTAATTAAAGCAAAACCCTTCATTGTTAACGTCCACATTATAGGTTGCTTTACACTTCTCACATAGTTATCTCTTACTTGAGGTATCAATTGAGAAAAAGGAACTGCCACAGGACAAGCAGCTTCACATGCTCCGCATAGACTTGAGGCTTTTGCTAAATGCCCATAATCTTCAAACCCAAAAAGTAACGGCGAAAGTACCGAACCAATAGGACCCGGATAAGCACTGTTATATGCATGGCCTCCAATTTCGCGGAACACTGGACAAACATTCAAACATGCCCCACAGCGAATGCAGTATAAAACTTCCTTAAAATTTGTTTTAGCTATCCCTTTTCTTCCATTATCAATAAGAATAAGGTGGCGTATATCCGTTCCATCTGCTTCATACTTCTTTTTAGGAGACTGAAGTAAACTTACATAATTGGTAATTTTTTGCCCAGTTGCCGATCTCGGCAATAAACTCAAAAAAACATTCAAATCCTCTAATGTAGGAACGAGCCTTTCCATACCCATTAGTGCTATATGCATTTTGGGCAGCGTCGTTGCCATGCGGGCATTTCCCTCATTGCTGAGAATACATAAGCTTCCAGTCTCTACAACGCCGAAGTTAACCCCACTAATTCCTACATCTGCCATAACAAAATAATTGCGTAGGTTTTTACGCGCAATATTTGTCATTACTTTAACATCAGGGTTGTATGGTACACCTAATTTTTCAGTAAAAGTTTGTGCTACATCCTCTTTTCGAAGATGAACCGCCGGTGTAATTATATGGGCCGGCGGCTCTCCGCGCAATTGGACAATATACTCGCCCAAATCGGTCTCGATTGGAATTGCACCAGCTCTGAGAATCGCTTCATCTGCTTGAATTTCTTCCCCTACCATCGTCTTTGCTTTGACCACAATTTTTGCATCAACTTCCTTTATCAATTGCTCCACAATCTGCTGGGCAGATATTGCGTCATTGGCAAGATGTACTTGAAAACCATTTTCTCTAGTTTTTTGAATAAAATTTTCTAGGTACTTATCCCAATTGTCAATGAGTCTCTTCTTAATATCATGTGCTCTTTGCCTCAGCTCCTCAAAACTCTGAGGTAGAGAAGCATATCCTTGAGCTCTAGCTTGCTTTCTCCGTTCGGCATTTTGATCCAAAGCAACTTGAAGAAAAGGATTATGCATTGCCCTTTCAACAAGTAAATCAAAATTTTTTCTTGCTTTTGTCATCGCAGTCCAAGCCCTTTATCTGTTAAAAATTGGGCAAAATAGGCACATCGAGTTGAAGAATTTTCCCTTCTCAACCCCCCTTCAATATGCATCAAACAGCTTACATCTGCTCCAACCACCCAACGTGCATTCGTTTCTTTTATTGCCTTAAGTTTTCTTTTTAGCATCTCTTCAGAGATAGATGGAAAATCTACACTGAAGACTCCACCAAATCCACAACAATCTGCTTCTAAGGTAACCACTTGTAATCCGGCTGCCTCAAGCAAATTTTTCGGTTGCTTATCTATTTTCATTTTCCTTAGCAGATGACAAGAAGGATGATAAGCCACAATCTCATTATGCAACTGTTTAGAAGGTAAAAACCCCACTATGTCATGTAAATAATGTGATAATTCAAAAATTCTAGCAGAAAACTTCAATGCTTTTATATAATTTAAATTATCATTTTCAAATAACTGTAAGTAATGGTACTTCATCATGGCGGCGCATGAACCTGAAGGAACAATGATATCTCCGTCTGTTTGCAAATAAATATCCATTGTATGCAATGCCATTTTACGTGCTTCATCCCAATAACCAGCATTGAAAGCTGGTTGTCCGCAGCAGGTTTGTTCCTGTAAAAACTCAATTCTTACTCCTGCTCTCCCTAATACTTCAACAATGGCTTCTCCAACTGATGGAAAAAATGTATCAATTAAACAAGTAATAAATAATTGGGCTTTTCTTTTTTCTAACATGTGTTTATTATATTCCGATAATACCATTAAACCTATATGATTTTTTATCTCTTGAACAAATTGTCTTTACGAATTATTTATTGGTATCTATATCTTTTATGCTAAAATGAAAACAAGTAACCCTTATAACATAGAGTGAGAGGGGTAACCATGTATGAAGTTAATGCTGATCTACTCAATAATCGCTTGCTGATCACTTTAAAAGGCAGGATAGATATTGGTGAGCTTAAGTTAGCCGGCGTAAAAATCAATCAAGAAGCGAAATTGCTCAAACCGGGTTTTGGCGCCATCATTGACTTCTCAGAGTTTGTTCCAGGAGTTATTGATGGCAGACAAATTATGCATGGCTTAGTTCGAACCCTATCCGAATTAGGGCTTGGTAAAGCCATTTGTGTTGTGAGAGATATCAGCGCTAAAGAAGCAATGTCCCCTCCGCAGCCCGAAACAAGTGACGAGGAATTAATTGAACCGATTGAAGATCCATGGGAAGTTGCCCTTTCCATACGCCATGCAGAAAAACTATTGGACAAATATTATCAAATGGGTACCGATGGTGTACCCACTTTTACTAAACGACCTACTATTTTGCTTATTGACGATGAATTAAGTCTATTAACAGTATTATCAACAATTTTAAAGCGCTCTGGATACAACGTACATACTGCCGCAAGTGGAAACCGCGGTATTGAACAAGCTAGAAATCTGCTTCCAGACCTCATTATTTGTGATGTGATGATGCCATCACCGAATGGTTTCCGGGTAAGAGAAATCTTATCTGAAGACCCTCAGACCGCCTCTATTCCTTTTATATTCTTAACCGCCCGTACAGCTAAAGGCGACGCCGTCTTTGCTCTTCGCTCGGGAGCAGATGACTATATTACTAAACCCTTCGATCGCGGTGAGCTTCTTGCTCGAGTAGAAGCAGTTTTAAGAAGGTATCAAAAAGGTTCACAAAGCCATTCATAATATCTCAACGTGGAATTTCTATCTCTATTAAACGAGTTTACGATAATTTTCAACTCACACAGCAGCTTTGAGGTAACATTATCAGCTTGCTTACAGAAAATATGCGAAAGTTTCGGTTTTTCGACCGGAATAGTGGCTTCGGCAACTAATGAAATATTTGCAATATGGCAAAGCAACCAAGAAATACTCTTTAACAATACATCTTTTGATCAAAAACTATGTCTTGATAAAAACATAGCAAACTTAATAAATCAGCAAATACACTCTGCCATTGATTCTTGTTTCTTTTTTCAAGATCTATCCCTAGATTTATATCATCCGCTTTATACCCTATATAAAGACTACAACATAAAAAGCATCTTGGTAAAGAGGTTAAACATACAAGATAATCAAACAGATTTTTGTTGTTTTTTACACAACGAATCCATCCTTTTCAACGAAGAAACATTTCAAGAGTTCAATATCATCATAAACATCTTTCATAATTGGCTAGTTACACATACCCAAATGATTAAACTAAAAAAGGAACTTCAGCGCTTTACCGATGTTATGAATGTAATTCCGTTAAATGTTATCATTTGTGATCAAAACCATAAAATTCTTCAATATTACCTTAAATCTATCTTTCATTCAACCATTAATACAGATAAAGCGCAATACTTATCCGATATTTTACCATTGGATATTTTCGACTCTATCAACCACAATCTTCAGCTCTTCGCAAAATCTAATCAGAAGTCAATATCTTACACCATATCTTCTGAAATACTAAAAGCTACTTATGAAGTTTTGATCACTTCAATATCCAATGGAGAGATAGCCATCTTAATGAATGATATTTCCAAATATGTTGAAGCCGAAAGATGCAATGTGGATTTTATAAGTCTAGCTTCCCATGAACTAAGAAGCCCATTGACAACAATGCTCCTCGTAGCAGATCTTATTCAGGAAGGGGGAACTCCAGAAGAATTGCAGCGCCATTGGCAAATACTGCGTACCGAATTGGAACGGGAAAAAAATCTTGTCGAGAGACTGCTTATGGTCGGGCGATTGGAAAGTGGTGACCTTAAGTTACGATTTACCACAATAGACATATCAAAAGAAATAAAAAAATCTATACAAGCTATTCAACCCATCGCCGCCGCTAAAAATATCACCATTAAAGCATCTCTTTCTAAAAAGTTGCCTTCAATCCAAGCTGACCCAATTGGTATTAATCAAATATTAAATAACATCTTGAATAATGCGGTAAAATATTCTAATAACAACACTGTGATCATTATCATTGCTAAACCACACCAGAAGCAAATTCAAGATCAACAGGAAGCAATTCCTGGTGTAAGAATTAGCATTCGAGACCATGGCATTGGTATCCCAGATGAAGATATTCCTAAACTTTTTCAACGTTATTTTCGTGCTAAAAACGCTATTAAAGAAGACATCTCAGGTAGCGGTATAGGATTATACGTAGTAAAATCAATTATAGATGAGCACAAAGGCAATATTCATATCAGTAGCAAACTGAATGAAGGTACTGTTGTAACAATTTGGTTGCCATGTAATCAAAATTAATAATAAATTTATTCACTTTTTTCATCTAAACTTAACATTTATAAAATAGTAATCAGGAGTACACATGACAACAAGCTTCCCAGGAAAAGGCAAAGTTGCCGTATTAAAAACATCGCCTAACACCATACTTGACGATATAGAACAGCTAATGAAATTAGCCCAATTCGAACAAGCGTTGCCTAAAAATAACACAACCGCATTAAAAATCAACATATCTTGGCAAACTTGGTATCCGGCTTGTTCTACAACTCCTTGGCAACTCGAAGGAGTAATAAGAACATTACAAAAACATGGTTACCATGATATTGTTGGGGTACACAACGATACAGTAGTCGTCAATACTGAAGAAGGTGAGGTGAATAACAAACATAAATATGTTACAGATCAATACAATATTCCTTGTATCTACCTCTATAAAGAAAATTTTGAATGGATTGAATATATTCCTAAAAATCATCGCTTTCTTGTATTAGATAAAGTGTATCCCGATGGGGTTGTCATTCCAAAAGCTCTACTTGATAAAAACATTATCCACTTGCCCACGGTAAAAACCCACGTTTTTACCACAATAACTGGCGCTATGAAAAACGCTTTTGGAGGCTTGCTGCACCGCAATCGTCATTGGACTCACTCTGTCATTCACGAAACATTAGTTGATTTACTTGCCATCCAACAAGAAATTCATCCCGGCATTTTTGCTGTCATGGATGGAACTTTTGCAGGAGAGGGGCCTGGTCCACGGGCAATG
>DAOUFY010000053.1:0-12863 GCA_034429745.1 Anaerolineales bacterium | reverse complement strand
AAGATAGACTCCTGCTTTGGAAAAGTATTATTCCTAAAACAATAAAATTAACAACCTATCTTTCCCCATCCTTAGAATATATTCAAGGTGATGAAACCCAAATTGAGCAGGTTATCATGAACCTAATTTCTAACGCCGCAGAAGCTATAGGAAATAAAAACGGGGAAATTATTATAAAAACATATGAAGATGATTTCAATAGAGGACATCTTAGTAAAACTCCATTAGAGTATAAGCTTCCTCCGGGAAAGTATGTTGCTTTGGAGATTAGCGATAATGGCATCGGTATGAGTAAAGCTATTTTGAGCCGTCTTTTCGATCCATTTTTCTCCACAAAATCACAGGGACGTGGTTTAGGCATGCCCGTAGTAATGGGAATCGTTAAGGCGCATAAAGGCACAATAATCATCGATTCTATTCTTAATAAAGGCACGAAAATTCAAATTTTACTTCCTCCCTCAACAAATGTCCCAGGTTCACTGAATATAGAAAAAAACTATCTAGAAACAAAGCCACCAGTAATGGAAAATGAGTTTCCTAAAAAGCCGCTTATTTTAGTAGTGGATGATGAGGAAGTGATCCGAAATTTATGTTATGATATTCTAGTCCATTATGGGTATGATGTCATTACAGCATCCAATGGGGTGGAATCTATAGAAATATTTAAAAATAAAAAGGATTCAATCGATTTAGCCATTATTGATTTATCTATGCCAGACATAAATGGAATTGATACGTACCGAAAAATGAAAGAAATTTCACCTTCTATTAAAGCAATATTAACTAGCGGTTATACCGAAGATGATACTTCAAAATATCTAAATGAATTCGTCGGTTTTATCCAAAAACCATATCACATGCAAGAGCTTCAACAATTAGTTTATAAGATATTGAAATCTTAAAAAATCTATAATCCAACAGTTCAATGACTATCCACAAAATGAAAGTATTGGCCTTTTTTGCTCACCCTGATGACGAGACAATGTTATGCGGTGGAACATTAGCATTGCTTTCAAAAGCAGGTATTGAAATTCATCTCGTATGTGCCACCAGGGGTGAGGGAGGGGAATGTGGTGAACCCCCTGTTTGTTCCTCTGATGTTCTAGGAATGGTTAGAGAAAGCGAATTATTATGCGCAGCGAATAAGTTAGGGTGCCACTCTGTACACTTTCTTGATTTTATTGACCCTAACGTGGGGCAGGATAATGTGTTATTTCCTTACACAGAAAACATCGAAGACATTGTAAAAAAATTAATGCCATTGATGTATCAAATCAACCCTACAATTATGATTACTCATGGTTCAAATGGAGAATATGGCCATCCAGCCCATGTCATCTCACATAAAGCAGCCATTATGGCAGCGGAAATGTACTTAAACCCTATCTATCTTTATACAGTGCAAGCGGTTTTTCCTAATCATCCTAAACCAAAGCTAGCCAATCAAAATGACCCAGCAGATTTAATACTGGATTGTTCATCCGTTTTGGAACATAAAATTAACGCTGCATTGTGTCATCGGACTCAACATGCCTTATTTGTTAGGAATTCTTCCAGAGAAGCCAAACGTAAAATGACCGTGCCGGAAGTCATTGTTTCCATAGAAAGCCTTCATCTTGCTTTAGCTCTCAGAACTGAAAGAAATGATGAAGATCCTATCTCAAAATTACTATTTCCTCAAATAAAACCTCCATCCACAATAGTGTCTATTTAAGCTGTATGAATTATCCCCTATTTTTTATAGCATTCTCACTCATATTGACAGATTGGCTTGTTCTTTTCCTACCCTCAAAAGAAAATGGGATAATAACCTTTATAGAAAAATTACTTCGATTGGCGGCTTATCTTACTCTTCTCCTATGGGTGTTTCTCCATAGGCTTCAACATAATGAACTTGAAATTTTTATGATCTCCCTGAGCATTTGGATTTTTTCTCTTTCCTTACTTTTATTGAGTAAATCGTCTGCATATCAAATTTTATCAAAAATTATTCTCCTCATTGCCTACTTTAGTTTCGGAGCAGGTTTGCTTTCTCATCGCATTCCTTCAATCAACCTCCCTATAATCATTATGCTGATTATTATCGCATTTACTAGTTCTAGAACTCTTCTACTTTTATATAAGAAAACAAAATCAACTATATCAGGTACTCTTATAAGTTCTATATTTTTATTTGGTATATGTATTAGCTTTTTTCTTTTTATTACACTCGTTACTGCCACCCAGGGCGTAGCGTGGAGAGATCGTACAGCATTATTCCTCGGATTAGGAGGTACATTTGCATATGTCTCTGAAGTTATCTTTGCTTGGGATGTTTTTATAAAACCGATGAATAAAGGAAAAGCATGGTATGCACTCTTTTCATCTGCATCAGTCTTCTGTTTGGCATTAGGAATCATAACAAAAGCTATTTTAATCACTCTCTGACAACAATGTACCGATTTTAAGCTTTATCCCCATTATCTATTTGTAATTATTGGCTTAAAAGATTAAGGAAATATTAGAAATTTTTAAAAAACTTGACATTCATTTTTATTTTATGTATAGTTTTAGTTAGTGGGTTCTTCTAGCACCGCTATAATTTACATAGCTGTGCTTTTATTTTTACATCACCTATGAAGTTAAGGAAGGTCACAATCGTATGTACAATAACACTTCAATGAGAGATTTTTCTCATACAATCATTGATGATCATGAAGAGGAAATAAATCCTATAGCAAGCCTATTAGAATTAGGGAGAAAAAAGACCTTTGTAACGCTTGATGATATTTCGTCCTTTTTTCCAGAAGCAGAACAAGATGTTGATCAGCTGGAAGAAGCCTTTTCTGCTTTAATGAGTGCGGGAATTCCTGTTCTCGACGAGTTATCTTCAGACATTGGACCAACAGATGCAGAACTCATTGAAGAAGAAGAAATTGAAGATGACTTTACTAAAGATATTTTTCAAGAAGATAACTATTTAGCCAATATTGATACAGATGATACCATTGGATTATACCTAAAGGAAGTAGGAAGAGTACCTCTTTTAACAGCCGCTGAAGAGGTAGATTTGGCTATGCGTATTGAAAAAGGGAAAAAAGCACGCGAAGCTCTTGCTCGCGGCGACGTTACCCCTGAAGAACGAGAAAAACTTACGGCAGATATTGAAGATGGTTGGGCAGCCAGAGAACAATTGATAACAGCTAATTCACGTTTAGTTATCAGTGTAGCAAAAAAATATATGGGACGTGGTGTACCTTTTCTTGATCTTATTCAAGAAGGGAATATCGGGCTTATTAGGGCTGCGAAAAAATTTGACTATCGTCGTGGGCATAAATTTTCAACCTATGCTACTTGGTGGATCCGTCAAGCAGTTACCCGAGCTATAGCTGATCAGGGACGCACTATTCGGGTTCCAGTCCATATGGGTGATCAAATCAATAAACTGTTAAGGGTACAGCATCAGCTTACTCAACGGTTGGGCAGAGATCCGTTAATTGAAGAATTGGCAGAATCGCTCGAAGTATCACCCCAAAAAGTCGAAAATATGATTCAAGTTGCACGCAGACCTTTATCTCTTGAAACTCCTACAGATGATGAAGAAGACTCAGTCCTGGGAGATTTCATTCAAGACGAAGAAATGCCAGCCCCAGATGAAACCGCCACTTATAACCTCCTCAAAGAACATCTGGAGAAAGTACTCAACGGTCTGCCTCCGCGGGAAGTACGTATTCTTCAGCTTCGATACGGTTTATTAGATGGACAAGCATACACCCTCGAAGAAGTTGGGCGTAAAATGGGCGTTACCCGTGAAAGAGTAAGACAAATTGAAGCACAAGCACTAAGCCGCCTGAGACATCCGGCAATCCGTAGAAAACTGCGAGAATACCTCGGATGATTATTTCTGGAAGGAGCTGGATAACCAATACCGCGGTTATCATTTTGGCTTTATCCATTCTGACGGGAATTAATTTTGCATTAATTTCATTTGAGCCAAGAATTGGACGTGGATTTTTGACACCGTGGGTGGCAAATCGGTTTCTGCTTGATGGTAAAAGTCCTTACGATGATGAGACCTCTCAAAAAATTGAAGAATTAGCATATCCGCAAGCAGATTTAGCAGAAGAAAGAGAACTGCGTTTTGTTATGCCGCTTTACGCAAGCATTGTTTTGATTCCATTCAGTGTTATTCCGGAATTTAACTTTGCGAGAGCAGTATGGTTGTCAGTTTCTGAATTGATTTTGCTTCTAACCTCTTACCTTATTTTAAAGTTAACCAATATTCCTAATTCATCCAAATCGTTTTATTTCTGGTCATTCATATTTTCAAGTTTATGGTACTTTTCTCTTTTTCCTGTCATTAATGGGCATGTCGTTATTTTAGTTTCTTTTTTCCTAATCCTAGCTATCTTCCTCATTCAAAATGGTTATGATGAAATAGCTGCAGCCTTCTTAGCCTTGAGCTTTATTAAGCCCCATCTTGTATGGCTTATTACTCTTTTCATTCTTTTTTGGATGCTTACTCAACGTAGATGGCATTTTTTAGTTTGGTTTATTAGTATCTTCGCAGTATCAATGATAATTAGTTTTATAATTTTGCCTGATTGGCTAATTCAGTACCTTCGGGAGTTATATCGCTATGCTCAATATAATCGTATCGCTTTGAGTTTTCCTGTGTTAATTACACCTAAAGGAGGTATTATTACAAGGATTATTCCTTTTCTTTCCCTGCTCATTGGAATTCTATTATTGATTGAGTGGATTCAGTCTATAAAATCAGACTTTAGGCGCTTTTTGTGGGTAATCAGTTTAACCCTTTGCATAACTTTATTTTTAACACCCAAAAGTAGTGTCGGGAATTACATTTTGTTAACCTTGCCAACAATGCTCTTCTTTTCTACACTATACAAACGCTTGCCGAAAAATAAACATTATTTTTTCTACGTCTTAATGTCCATTGTTTTTCTTTATTCATGGATAGGCGCTTTTTATCCTTTTTTCATGAATAAACGCCCTTTGATGGAAGCTTGGTTTACCTCTCATCAGCAATGGTTACCAATGTTAATATTGGTGATAATTATGATATATTGGATCCGATGGTGGATAATTTCAAAAAGATACTTTCAGCTTGAAGATTGGGTAAAAGAGTACAATCGCTTCTCAAGTCGTTAATACCTTTTGGAAGCACCCAGTTAGATAGATCAAGCGATCATCTGTATTATTAGCAAGATGAACTATAATGGGTAATGACCATTCCTCCTCTCCCCCTTGAATTTCGATGTACTTTATTCCCGATAGTTTTCCATTAGTTTCTATAACTACTCCCAAACCTCCAATATCTGAATTAACCGCGTTGATTATCTCAGCTTGGTTAGTTAATAAATTAGTTGCGCCTGAAATTGGATGATCCAATCCTAATATATCCTTAAGATCCATAGTAATCTCATCAAAAGAGGGATAAAGGTATAGTTGAATATCTCCTGGAAATTGGTTCTGTTCTTGATCAGTATTAACAGTTACAGCTTGCCAATTTGTCTTTTTCCCTTCAAGAATATATTTTAAATCATCAACAGTAAGAGAATTTTTTGGGTTTGAAGCATTAACAATAAATTTAATTTTTACTGAACCGATTTGATAAGCTTTCGTGTTGTTTATTGGATATTCATAAAAAGATAATAACATATCCTCTTGAGTTAAGTTGAGATTAGGGGCGTAGGCAACCATGTAAGTTACTCTATATCCCTCTAAATTTTCTTGAATACACTGCTGAAAATCTTCCTGACGCTTCACCCACACCGAAGCAAAAGCTGGAGTAAAAAATAATCGATACGTTTTTTCGGAATGCTTTTCTACATCAACACGTGTCATACATCCGGGGAGTATAGTAAAAACAATAATACAATAAATGCAGCTGATAACCTTTTGTCTCATTTCACGATTAAAAAAGCACCAAAATAATTGTTATTCCTCCAACTATGGCACAATAGAAAGAAAATAACAAGAATGAACGATTTATTAAAAATCGAAGCAGCCAACGAATTGACAAATAACCAACAATTGCGGATATAATGCAGCCAGCGCCAATGGCTGCAAACTGTTGAAAATCTACAGTAGATTTTAGTAAATCCAACAGACTCATAAGTCCAGCTGCTAACATAATTGGTACAGACATTAAAAATGAAAAACGAGCTGAAGACCGTCTATCCAAACCATTCAACATTCCAGCAGAAATTGTCGCACCCGAGCGAGATATCCCTGGAAAAATAGCTAACGCTTGCAATAACCCCATCCAGATTACATCCTTAAATGTCAGATTATCAAATGATCTTTGCCGGCTTCCTAATAACTCTGCTAATAGTAAAAGCAACGCTGTGATTATTAAGAAAATTCCTACCGCCAAAGGTGAATCAAAAGCTGATTTAACTAACGGTTTAATCAGTAACCCAGTTATTCCAGCTGGTATTGTTGAAAGAATTAGAAACCAACCAATTTTTGCATCTTGGTTCCAAAATAACTCTTTTGACATTATTCCTGTCCACATAGCTCTAATTATCCTTACAAGATCATGAATAAAATATGTAATCACTGCTGTTAAGGTAGCTATTTGAACAAGAACATCAAAAATAAAAGCTTCATTGATAGGTATTTTCCACCCTAAGAAGAATGGCACCAATACTAAATGGGCACTAGAAGATACAGGTAAAAATTCGGTTAAGCCTTGAACAAAACCTAGAACAACTGCTTGAATAATTGTCATAATTCTACATACCAATCCTCTTGTTTAATGATGGTTTCACGTATCTTTCGCGTAATAGCTACAAGGGTGTGAATATTATGAATTGAAAGTAAAATAGAACCGAGCATTTCTTTAGCAATGATTAAATG
Source organism: Anaerolineales bacterium (assembly GCA_034429745.1). Lineage (GTDB taxonomy): Bacteria > Chloroflexota > Anaerolineae > Anaerolineales > DRKV01 > JBAXBF01. Next base: position 5,999 of record DAOUFY010000053.1, on the reverse strand, counting down.
TCTGAGATATGCCCGTGAAAAATGTTTACATGTATAACACTCACATTGATCATCAATAGGTGTATCATCCTTCTTATACAAGGCATTTGAAATATTAAGATATTGATTTCGGTAAAATGCTGTTTTATGCCTAGCCAAGCGTGTAGGAGCAACACAATCAAAGATGTCTATGCCGTGCTTTATCCCTTCATATAAATCTTTTGGAGTTCCTACCCCCATAAGATAGCGCGGTTTTTCTCTTGGTAAAATGCCATTAACAATCTCAATCATACTATGCATTTCTTCTTTTGTCTCTCCAACTGCTAGACCGCCAATAGCGTAACCTGGCAAATCAAAAGATTTTACAAAATATGCCGACTTTTCTCGCAGCTGAGGATATACACCTCCCTGAACTATTCCAAACAAAGCTTGATCTTTTCGCTTCTTCGATTGGACACATCTTTCTAACCAACGATGAGTTCGATTCAGTGCCGCTTCATTATACTCAAAGTTGTACGGATAAGCGCATTCGTCAAAAGCCATGATAATATCCGCCCCTAAGTTTTCCTGAATAGCAATAGATTTTTCTGGAGTAAAATGATGAAAAGAACCATCCAAGTATGAACGAAATGTAACTCCATCTTCAGAAATCTTTCTGTCTTCAGCAAGTGAAAATACTTGAAATCCACCAGAATCGGTAAGTATTGGTTTGTTCCAACTCATAAATTCATGCAAACCACCTAATTCCGCAATTAACTCATCACCCGGTCTTAAATATAAGTGATAAGTATTGGCTAAAACCATGGAAACACCGATTTCCTCAAGCTGTTTTGGTGTTATTCCTTTTACTGTGGCTTGTGTTCCAACTGGAGCAAAAACAGGGGTAGGAATGTCTCCCCTTGGTGTATGAAAAATTCCAGCCCTACCCCCTTTATATTCAGCAACAATTTCAAAGGAGAATGAATGTTTTTGTTCTGTTTGAATTGTCATGCATGTTCCATCAACATTCTAAGATTTAACTTGAGAAAAAACATGGCGTAAGGATTGCGAAATGCCGATAAGTTTCTGAGCGAGTTGGTTTATATCAACTATCTGCATTTTAATATTCTCAACCAGAGATGATACCTGCCCTGCCATATTATTCGATGCTAATGCACCTGCCTCTATTAATTGTTTTACTTCAATAGAACTGGCAGCCATCTCTTCGACTGCCGCTGTGTTTGATTCCACAATATTAGATACTTCAGTCATGGAAATATTTAATTGGGCAGCTGCTTCGTTCATTCTGTCAGCTGCATTTTTCGCGTCTTTCGATTCATCAAATACCGCATGAATACTATCTAGTATTTTTTCTATAGTCTCTCTAGCTTCGCCGGTTTGTTTAACGCTTACCAGAACTTGATCATAACCCATTTGCATTATTTTCTTTGATTGGTCTATTGATTTTTGAATATCAGCTACCAATTCAGCAATTTCCTTCGTGGCATTTTTAGAACGCTCAGCCAGCTTCCTCACTTCTTCTGCTACAACGGCAAACCCACGGCCATGTTCTCCTGCTCTGGCTGCCTCAATGGCAGCATTCAATGCCAGTAAATTTGTTTGTGAAGCAATTTCTTCTATCGTATTGGTGATATTGCCGATCAGGTTTGATCGCTGTCCCATTTCATTTACATGATCTACAGATTTGGCAACGACATTTTGAATGTTCTCAATGCCATGAAACGTTTCTCCAAGGATTTTTGAACCATCATTGGCAATAGAGGCAGCCTCTTCAGCTTTTTGAGCCACCGTAGAAATATTTCCTTCCATCTTTTTAATAGCTTCAGTTATTTGACGGGTTAAATCATTAACTTTTGCAATTGCTATAGTCTGCTGTTGAATATCTTCTGCTACACTTTCTATTACTTGAGTTAATTGTTGAATTGAATCAAGAGACTTTTGATTTTGTTCCATCTGAATAACATTCATGGATTCATGGATCGTGGAAGTGATCTGTTCAGAATGAGAGCTAGCTTCATTAGTAGCTTGATTTAATACCTCATATGCTTGAGATAGATGTTCTACCACCTGCTGCATTTCTGCAAGCATACCGCGAAAGTTAAACGGTTCTCCATTATATGTTGCTACTTGGATACCTTTATTCACAGCTACATTAATGAATGGTACCATTGCCTTATCAGTCAGTGTTAAGGCAATTGCTTGAACTTTGTTTTGAACTGCCTGTTGAAAATGCGGCAAATACACTTCTGCATCAGCTCTCCCTTGTTTGAGATTTTCCTCTGGTACGATCCACTCTACTTTAACCCGATATGGTTTGAGAGCTTCTGCCGCAGCCATCACCCCTTCACGCACAGGGTGCCAAAATGCCACTTCTTCTCTGCCTAAGACTGTTATAGTGATTTGCTCCGAAAGTCGAGTTGGAATAATCTTAGCTAACCTTTCCTCCCTACCTGCAGTTTCAATTAAACCTTTTCCTTTTTCCCAAAATTGCTGGATGTTTTGTGGGGTAATCATCTCATTTTTAATAATCATTCTAGCTTGCGGAGGCGGTTGATGAGCAGCAATCATGTTATACAAATGCACTACGGTATCATAACCTTGAGCGAATGGATCTTGATAAAGTGTACCAGCTACAATACCTTCCTGGACATATTCCATTGTAGATTCAACCGTATCATGGCTGATCAGTATAATTTTTCCTTTTAAGTTTAATTCCTTTACTGCCTTTGCAGCTCCAGCTATTCCCGTAGCACAATTCACATAAATTCCCTTCAAACCTGAATATTGCCTTATCAATTCTTTTGTGTGTTGATATGCTAATTCCTCATCAAGTCCAATCTCATAATAGTCCACCACTTGTATTTGAGGATAGTGTTGTTCTAAAACCATCTGAAACCCTTTTCTCCGCAATTCAAGCGATTCGTGTCCCTTTTTCTGTGTGAATATCGCTACTTGACCTTTGCCTTCAAGCATCTCACCCATCTTTTTTCCACATAATTCACCTTCTAGATAAGGATCTGCTCCAACATAAACTAACCTCTTGCATGGTTCCGAAGTTATATCATTATAAGCTTCTAAGCCAGCGGTGATTTCCTCTTGAAGATCTTCAAGACAATCTTTTAGTGGATTTGCACCATTTTCGATATTCAAATACATCTGACTCTTTTCTCTGTTTAGCTGATAAGTTAAGTCTCCTCTTGCCAGGTTGTTTAACCCATTCACTAAAAGGTGAAGTGAAGATTCTTTTAGAGTCTTGAGAGCATCTTTCACTTTTTCAATCACAATGTTATATTTCTCTTCAATTATGGCTTTTTGGGCTTCAGCTGTTTTCTCGATAGTCTCCTTGATCACAGTTATATCTTGGGAAAACCCGCTGACGATTTGTTTGTCAGATAACTCCTCCTTCCCACCTTCAAATAGGATAAACACTGATTTTTGTTCCCCATCACTATCAATATTAACAATAAGCTGACCCCTTTCTCCCGTTTCTGCACATCTACGGATCTTTTCTAGTAATAGCTGTTTTTCTGCTGAATTGACATTAATAAGCATTTCCTCTAACGAAAAGTTGTTATTCCAATTATCTCCTTCTTGTTTAAAAGACAGATTCATCAGATGTTGCGATGAACAGCTTATCTTATTTTCACGTGGATCCCATTCCCAGTTTCCAAATTTTCCTAACTGAGTTACCCAATTAATTTGTGCATTTTGCTGTTGAAGATTCTCTTGAAGCCGTTGTGTTTTTTGTGAAATATTTAAGAAGATACTTTGATACTTCGGATAAAACCAATTGACTATAAATAAGCCAAAAGACAGAGTAATTAAATCAACAAGCCATAAAGATGAAGAATAAACAACATTAAGATTTGTTATCAATCCGGCAGAAACCAGCCATCCTAAAATCAAAACAGAAAACCAACTTATCACGGATATGATTAGTCGCTCTTTTTTCCCTAAAAAAACAAGTGTCATGATTACGGTTATAACCATTAACAAATTCCCGATAGAAAATCGATCAGTTCTGTAAAACATATAAAGACTGCCAATATACATCGCAGCAATCCAAAGCCAAGTTTTCAATGACATGGGTAAACTTTTTATTGAAGCAGAAATAATAATCAATAAGAAAGCTAAAATGAGGACCAAAGCTTCAATAAGTGTAATTTGCTTTTTGAATGGTAAAAAAAACTCAACAAGGGCAATTACTATATACAGGATTGCAGTAGATAAAATAATTCCTCTAAATGAATTACTTATCCACTTATGATCATATGCTGAAGAAATAGAGAATATTGTAGTATCCATGCTATTACCTCCTCTCCGATTTATTTTTTTGTTTGTTGTTTGGTAACCGAACGAGAAATAAAAGTTTTGCTGCTAGCATTTGTGTTGGCAATAACAACTTCAGAAAAACGAGATAATGAGCCCTTATAAGCTTCAGTACCTTTTTGAGCGATCCAACCCTCAAAATTAAAGGCTAATTCCCCATAAGCTAACACCCATTCTCCATTGTACTGACGCATGATATGAACATGGGTACCGGTTGATTTTCCCCCTTCACATGAAGGGTGTCCAATTCTATCTCCTGCTTTTACTTTAGTTCCGAGAGGAATACGATCCTTAGTAGCAATGTGCAAATAAGTAACGACCCATCCTGTTCTTTCATCTCCATCTTCATCTAAGTCAAGTGATACTAATCCTGTTTCTGAACGAGTGATTAATCCATCTGCAACAGCAGTAACCCATTCATCAGAAGGAATACAACCAAAAGCAACCGAGGGAGGAGCAAAATCTAGAGCTGACCACGGCTGCAATGTTCCCCAACCCGTATGAGGACCGCCAGTTAATGCCCATATCTTTCCCTCTTCAAAAGGTAAAATAAAATATGGCTGTTGCAAGCTGCCTGGAATATGCGGTTGATCATTAGTCCACACATCACCAAATAACTCTCGATAGGTTTTTGCAAATCCTTGAGGTGATATGTCAATTTCATACTGCTTTTGATCATTTAGAAATAAGAAAAAGTTCTGTAAGGCTACTGTAGCTGCATTCTGCCACGGATCAGGTCGCTCAATTCTTCCATCCTTCAACTCAAATTGGGTTAATTCACCCTCTCTCCAACGATAAAAACCATCATTTAAAAAATTAGCAGCCCAAATCAACTGCATTCCTACATCTTTGTACTGTACATCCTCATACTTTAAAGGATAAAAACGATCTTTTTCCGATGGATAAGGGTTGGTCAAAGCATTTGTTTGATATTCTAATAAAGCCAGCAATAATTTAGGACTTACCAAGTAATTTCGGGCAATAGAATCGATTAATTGGCCGCTACTTACAGATTTTCCACTTATATAACCTTTGTATTGTTTTAGCCAGCCAGGCTTTTTTTGGATATATTCATCGGTATTGAACCCAATCATTGATGGGCTATTTACAAATTGGCTATCGGGAATTATTTTGAATGGCGAACCCCAAAAAGGTAAATAATATATCGGTATTTTCATCGGCATGCCTGGAGGCATGGTCGTTGCTTCATCGGGAATAAACGGATTTGCTGCTCTAATCTCTTCAACACTTGTATTAAAACGTTTAGCAAGCGCAGAAAGAGTATCACCTGGCTGAGCCATATAGTCAACCAATTCCCCAGGTTGATAATGTGGCCGTTCTGGAAAAGCTTTTTCATTCTTCGGATGGAAAGGTTTTTTCTCTCTTTGAAGTGGTTGTGATGGTGGTGGAAGGGATAACCGGCGGCTGGGATTATCTGATGGCTGAAGACTGCAGGATGCGAATATCCCACCGCCAATTAGACATATGCATATCAACGCTAAGTTTCTAAAAGATTTCATCTTCATATAGTATATCACATCAAAAAACATGAAACTCTTTGTTGGTGTAACATATTTTCTGTAAATTGCAGAACCTTAACAAAAACGGTGAGTCAGAAGTATCCTTAAGTTAACCAAAACTAAAAAAGGAGACTAGAAATGACTCACCAAAAACATTATAACCTATCTGCA
>DAOUFY010000052.1:0-26660 GCA_034429745.1 Anaerolineales bacterium | reverse complement strand
CAAAGCAATGTTATTTAGAAGCGAAATAAAAATCATTTTCCCACTCCTCTTAACAAATTATATCATGATTAGTTATCATATATTGAATTATTTATATGTTTTGTTAAAGTCTAGACAAAGTATAATGGTTGGGGTATGATTGTAACGTTTTATGCCTTATAAAGCGAAAATAATAATACTCTGAATAAAACATAGCGTTTCTATCATATTTGGTGTTATGGAGGAACAATGGCGGAAACGATTGCTGATCAAATAGCCCTTGATTTACAAAAAAGAATAGAATCATTTAAACCTTCTATCGAAGTTCATGAGGTTGGAACAGTTATTGAAGCAGGTGATGGAATTGCGCGTATCCGTGGATTGGCGGATGTTAAAGCCCAAGAATTGGTAGAGTTTGAAAATGGTGTTCAAGGAATTGCCTTCAATTTGGAAAAAGACACTGTGGGTGTGATTATTCTTGGTGATTATACAGGTGTAGAAGAAGGAACAACGGTTCATACAACAGGTCGAATTGCTTCTGTTCCGGTCGGAGATGGATTGATTGGGCGAGTAGTAAATCCATTGGGCCAACCAATAGATGGAAAAGGAGCAATCTCCTTTTCAAGGTATCGTCCTATTGAACGCATTGCCCCTGGAGTAATTGAGCGTAAAGATGTTGATACACCAGTGGAAACGGGAATAAAAGCCATTGACGCGATGACACCTATTGGGCGTGGCCAACGAGAGCTTATCATTGGTGATCGGCAAACAGGTAAAACCGCCATTGCTATTGATACGATAATTAATCAAAAGGGAAAAAATCTTTATTGCATTTATGTAGCTATTGGGCAAAAGAAAGCAGCGGTAGCTCGAACGATAGGGATTTTAGAACGCTATGGGGCTATGAGTTACACTACTGTAGTCTTAGCTTCTGCAGATGACTCAGCTGCTCTTCAATATATTGCTCCATATGCGGGGTGTGCGATTGGTGAAGAATTCATGGAAACCGGCAGAGATGCGTTAGTTATTTATGATGATTTGTCTAAGCATGCATGGGCATATCGTCAGGTGTCTTTGCTTTTAAGACGTCCACCAGGAAGAGAAGCTTATCCAGGAGATTTGTTTTATTTGCACAGCCGCTTGTTGGAACGGGCAGCTCGTTTAGCTGATCACTATGTTGTGGTTCCGAAAGATTACCCGCACACATTAGCAGAAGAAAGTGATGCGATCAATAATATAGTTTATAAAGGACCTATTGCCTTGCATGAGGCAAAAGAATACATAAAATCTCTGCCTAATGCGGATGATTTTAAGCCAGTGAAAGTGAAAAATAGCGGTGGCTCACTAACCGCTTTGCCTATTATTGAAACTTTGTTGGGGGATGTGTCGGCGTATGTACCAACAAACGTAATTTCAATTACTGATGGGCAAATATATTTGGAATCCAACTTGTTTTATGCTGGTGTACGGCCAGCCATCAATGTTGGTATTTCAGTTTCACGCGTTGGTGGAGATGCACAATTTAAAGCAGTAAAACAGGTGGCAGGGGGGTTGCGTATTCACATGTCAGCTTTTAGAGAGTTGGCTGCGTTTGCCCAATTTGGTTCTGATTTAGATAAAGCAACCCTTGCGCAGTTAAATAGAGGCCAGCATTTGCAAGAAGTATTAAAGCAACCTCAATATGAACCCGTTTCGATGGAACACCTTGTGATCGTGATTTTTGCAACAACTCGCGGCTACGCAGATCAGATTCCATTATCCCAGATGAGAAATTGGGAATATAGTCTTGTACGATATATCAATAATTCATATCCTGAAATTATCAAAGAATTGAATGAGACAAAACAACTTTCGGTAAGCTTGGAACAGAAATTAAAAACAGCAATAGAGACCTTTAATTCAACTTGGAATTAATATGGCAAGTTTAAGGGAAGTTCGGTTAAGAATAAAAAGCGTTAAAAATATATCTCAAGTTACGCGTGCTTTGCAAGCTGTGAGTACGAGCCGGGTACGAAGAGCAATGCAAATGCTGATGCAGACAAGACCTTATGCCGAAAAAGCATGGACGGTTCTTGAACACCTTGCAAACCAATCTGGGCGTTCTTCTATACATCCTTTGTTATTAGAAAAAGAGAAAATTCAAAAAGTACTATTTGTCGTGGTTAGCGGAGAAAGAGGATTAGCTGGAGCTTATAATTTTAATCTTATTCGCTATGCCTTACAAACAGAAGCTGAATTATTATCACAAGATGAAACAATAAAATGTTCATATGTAACCATCGGAAGAAAAGGCAGAGATATACTTGCTAGGTATAAGAAAAATATTATTGCTGAATTTAGTAAACTTCCGGCTTTTCCTTCTTTCGTTGATATTTCTTCAATTGGAAAATTGATTGTCAATGAATTTTTATCTGGCAACGCAGATGAAGTATTTGTAATTTATACGGATTTTGTAAATATGATGATACAAAATCCAACTCGAAAACGGCTGCTACCAATTCCCCTGGGTGATGAAGATGATAAGGTAATCCATTATGTTCCAAGCAAAGAACATAAATCAGGCATTATGCCGGCATATACATTTGAACCAGATGAAGTGGAGCTATTAGACCAAATCATCCCTCGCTTTACGGCGTTGCAAGTATATCAGGCAATACTTGAATCGTTAGCGAGTGAGCATGCAGCACGGATGGTAGCTATGAGAAACGCGACAGATAATGCTAACGAATTAGTTAATTCATTGCAGTTGCAATACAATAAAGCACGCCAACAAGGTATTACCAATGACATGATAGATATTGTTGGTGGAGCGGAAGCTCTATCTCATTCGGAAGCACTCTAATTAATATAATACAGTGGAGGCTTAAATGGCAAAGTCGAGTGGAAAAATTGTTCAAATTTTAGGTGGAGTGGTAGATGTGGAATTTCCACCTGACGAGTTACCAGAAATCTTTGATGCACTTGAGATTCCTCAAGAAAATGGCAAGTCAATCATCCTTGAAGTAGAGAAACATATTGGAAACAATTGGGTTCGTTGTGTTGCTATGGATTCAACGGATGGGTTAAAACGCGGCATGCTAGTCCATAGTTTAGGAAAACCAATAAGTGTGCCGGTCGGAATAAACACCTTAGGTAGAGTATTTAATGTATTAGGTGAACCGATAGACGGAAAGGGAGCAGTAGAAGCTGATGTTTATTATCCTATCCACCGACCTGCTCCTCCATTCGAAGAACAATCAACCCGAGTCGAGGTGTTTGAGACGGGTTTGAAAGTGATTGATCTCGTTGCACCTTTTACTAAAGGAGGAAAAACAGGAATTTTTGGCGGGGCTGGCGTCGGCAAAACAGTACTAATTCAAGAACTCATTCGTTCAATTGCAACAGTGCATCAAGGAAATTCTGTTTTTGCAGGTGTTGGCGAACGTACCCGTGAAGGTACACAAATGTACCGCGAAATGATCGAATCAGGGGTGCTCAAAGATACGGTAATGGTGTATGGGCAAATGAATGAACCAGCCGGCGTCCGCTTGAGAGTTGGTTTAACTGCCTTAACTATGGCAGAATATTTCCGCGATTTAGGAAAAGATGTACTTTTATTCATTGATAATATCTTTCGGTTTAGTATGTCCGGCGCGGAGGTGTCAGCACTGTTGGGTAGGATGCCATCTGCAGTAGGATACCAGCCTACTTTAGCAACCGAAATGGGAGAATTGCAGGAAAGAATAACCTCAACTCGCCAAGGGTCAATTACGTCAATGCAAGCAGTTTATGTGCCAGCAGATGACTACTCTGATCCTGCTCCAGTAGCTACATTTACTCATCTTGATGCGACGATTGCTTTAGAGCGTTCTATTGCAGACAAAGGGATTTACCCTGCAGTTGACCCGTTAGCCTCCACATCTCGTATTTTGGATCCTAATATCGTTGGTGAAGAGCATTATCGAACAGCGCGCGAAACCCAAAGAGTGTTGCAAAGATATAAAGATTTGCAAGATATTATAGCTATTTTAGGCATAGATGAATTAAGCGAAGAGGATAAATTGATAGTATCGCGTGCTCGTAAAATGGAAAGATTTTTCTCCCAGCCAATGTCAGTAGCTGAACAATTCACTGGACAACCAGGACGTTATGTTAAGATGCGCGATACTGTGGCCGGGTTTAGAGCTATCCTTGATGGAAAATATGATGATTTGCCTGAACAGGCTTTTCAAATGGTAGGAACTGTTGAGGAAGCTGTAGAAAAAGCAGAAAGATTGGCAAAAGGGTCATAAAAATTCGAATAATCAGTGATATGCATGGTGAACCATGAATATACATGTAGATATCGTATCACAAGATAGAATAGTATATCAGGGTGAAGCTGAGTTGGTTACCTTGCCAGGTATTGAAGGTGAAATGGGTGTCATGAGGGGGCATGCTCCATTACTGACGGCTTTATCTTATGGTGTTATTACGCTAAAAGGAAAAGAAGATCGGGTATTTACTGTTGCTGGTGGAATTGCAGAAATACAACCAGAGATTATAACAATATTAGCTGACGCTGCTGAAGATATCAATGAGATTAATCTAGAACGAGCTGAAGCGGCAAAAAGACGAGCAGAAGAGTTATTAAAGCAACTTCCAGAACGTGATACGGATGATTATCTTGCCATTGAAGCTGCGCTCAGACGTTCCAATTTGCGAATCGATGCTGTGAGAAAATTTAAACGAGAAAAAACGTTTAAATATGGCAGCGGCGAAGAATAAGTCCTTTTATAAACACTTATCCTATGGGTTTTCTCTCCACAGAGTTAGGGATTGATTTAGGTACAGCTCTAACGAGGATCGTAGTTGGCAATACGGTGGTTGTTGAAGAACCTACTGTTGTTGCCATAGCAGTTAGAGAGCAAAAAATTGTTGAAGTAGGCCGGGAAGCCTATTATATGTATGGCCGTGTCCCCGAAACCATCGAAGTTGCATGGCCCCTGCGGAATGGTGTTATTGCAGATTATGAAATTACAGAAAAACTCCTAGAGTATCTCATTAAGAAAGCAAGTGGTTCTTTTCAATTATTTAGACCTAAAGTGATGGTTACAATTCCCTATGGGGTAACCAGTATTGAAAGCCGAGCAGTACAAGAAGCTTGCCTTCAAGCTGGCAGCCGGGAGGTGTTTCTAATCCAACAACCATTAGCAGCAGCTTTAGGAGCTGGTTTGCCCATAGGAACCCCATCCGGCAATATGATTTTAAGTATGGGGGCCGGAACTACTCAAGCAGCTGTCCTAGCAATGTTTGGAATCGTAGCTGCTGAAACTATTCGGTTTGGGGGAATTGAAATGGATGAAGCCATTGCAACATTTATTAGACGCAAGTATGGCATCCTTATTGGGCAGAAGACAGCGGAACAAATAAAAATAAATATTGGTGCTGCTGTACCCATGGGGGAAGAAAAAGCTATTGAAGTTCAAGGCCAAGATCAAGTATCTGGATTGCCTAAGCCTGTTACAATTTTAACAAACGAGGTGATAGAAGCTCTGCAAGAACCTCTGCATAACGTTGTAGAGACTGCTCGTCGGGTGTTAGAAAAAACACCTCCAGAGTTAGTATCTGACATTATTGATAGAGGTTTGGCATTGTGTGGCGGGGCATCTTTATTGCCCGGGTTGGATAAACTTCTCACCAAAGATTTGGGTGTCCCCGCATATTTGGTTGACAATCCTACTACCTGTACTGCTGAAGGTGCAGCCCAAGGTTTGTTGCCGGGTGTATATGCTGCTATCCGGCGCAATCTGCCTCTTTTCTAATAAGAATGTTATTGCTCATCCAATAAATTAGTTGGTATAGGATCAAAATCAATAATCCAATTATTAAGATTGTTCTTTTCTCGCTTAATAGATGTGCCTAAGACAACAGGATAATTTACTTTATTACCATATATTGAATTTCCCCATCCTATTCCGTCAACCTCAACATAGCCTTGATCTAGTAATAATAATTCGTCGTCAGTTGGATCTAAATAGAAGTTATTATTATATCCAATTGATAGATTAAGGTTATTTACCGTATTGTCGGTATCTAGTAGTTCATAATCTGGATTTTGATGATATAACGACCGAAATTTTTCTGCTTGATATGCTATAATAATGCAATGGTTTGGCATAAGATCTGAATTGATAGGGAATTCATACTCGACCTCTGAATAATCTAAGAGCAAATTATCTCCCAATTTCATTTCGTCTAATGATGCGTATAATGGGTTAGGGTTGCAAATTTTCACCCAACTGTACATTGGGCCTTCCTCCAATTTTGGGAAGTATATTTCAGTTATAAATAATTGAAGAGCTGGTACAGAAGTGTATTCTTTTGTTGGAGTGAAAGTACTGGTTGAGGTAAACATGGGGGTAGGAGTAAGTGTTATGACAGTTGAAGTGGGAGTAGGATCAAGAGCTGCATACCCGGGGTTGGGATTTGCTTGAGAACGCCAAGAATCAGAAGAAAATGAAACAAGAAACGTAGGGTATCTCTCTAATGATGAACCTAATTTAATGCCCAAGTGATAAAGATCAGTAAACTTCGGTGAATTACCCCATGAAACAGCATCAAGAACGTGATTCGCTCCATCCATAATAATCACTTCGTCTCCACCATTATTAAGATTAATGGTGCCTTTTGACCAAGAAGTAAAAGGTTCCATGCATGGAACCTGAGGATGTGTATTCTCAAATTCAGCATTGGGTAAAAACCCATAGACATCCTGAAAAGCTTTAGCTTGGTTGGCAATAACAAATACCTGTTTAGGCAAAAGAATTGTACCTTCAGGGAATAGATACATACCCTCACTTTGAAGGGAAGTTTCTTCATCACCAATTTTAAAGTATGTTAAATCAACAGCGCTATCATTCGGATTACTAATTTCTATCCATTCGTTTTGAGGTTGATTGCCTGACGGATTAATCATTATTTCACTTATTAATAATGCCCCCATAAATGGTAAAGGTGTAATGCTTGGTGTGATTGTAAAAGTATGAGTTGGTTTAGGTGTGGGGGAAAAGGCTGTTTTGGTTGCTTTAGGTGTGTTGCTTGGTTTGGTTGTTGGTGTACGAGAGTCAGTTAAAGTGAATATTCGAGTGTTTGTGGTGAGGAAGGTTGCGGAAAGACTAGGAGAAAATGTACTTGATAAATGTTTGTTAACACTACCTGAATAATCAAGGGTTATTTTTGGGGTATCGGATCTATTAATGCTAGTTGGATAGTTGTTATCATCTGATGGTATTGTAAGTGGGTTGTTTGTAATTATATGTGAATCTGCTGCTCTCTGCAATTGGGGTGTGATTGGTCTTAGATTACCATAGAGAAATGGTTTGAAAATAAAGATAAATAGAGCTCCATTGATTAAAAATACAAGGATTAAAGCACAGAAAATAATTGCAAATACTGCTAAAAAAGGTTTCACAGATTTACTTACATATGACTATCAGAAATGTTTATATCGTAATAACTCTATTTTCTTCATATGAGCGGATTGCAGCAGTAAAGAGCTGATGGCTAAAGGTTGTTTCTTCTGGTAAAACACAATGCAGAAACTGTTTTGATTCTTTTCCGTTTATTAATTCGTCGCAAAAAGCTGCTAACATTTGGAGAATCGCATCTGAGAAGCCAAATTCAAAAATTGATCCCGTAATGGTAGGATATGCTGATTGATGTGGAATATCAATATATTGCCAAGCCTGTTCATGATTTTCTTGATAAGATAAAAATTTTAGGCACTTTGGGTTTTGCGTTGAGTATTCTATTGAAAACTTTGTTCCATTTATTTTTATAAACCAGGTATTGGCGTGTCCAGGTGCGATGCGTTTTGTGGAAATAGTAAAAGGAAAAATCAAATCCTTAGTTTCGACCAAAGTTGTAAGATAGGCGTTATCATAAGTGTCGCACGCTACAAGGTTTCCATTCTGATCTGGCCGTTGTTCGATAATATTGGATAGAATCGCATAGACGCTTTTCGGCACCCATCCAAATCGGAAGGGAATAAAAAGAACATGCATACCCAAATCGCCCATACAACCATATTTCCCATTCGTTTCGATTTTTCTCTTCCAATTTATTGGTTTTAGGGGATTAAGATCACTACTGTGCCAAAAACCTACTTCAACATCAATAATTTTTCCTATTCTGTTTTCACATAACCATTGAGCTATCCTGTATGCCCCTGGATAGTAAGCAAATTGAGAAGCACAGCGCACTAATACCTGAGGATATGCTTTGACAGTATTTACTATAGAGAGATTTGCCTCTAAGTCAATGCCAAAAGGCTTTTCACCTAAAAGATGTTTGCCTGCTTTAATAATTTTAATGTAGATATCTTTATGCAGATGATGAGGTACCGCGCAATATATCGCATCTATCTTTGGATCTTCTAAGATTTTTTGCAAATCGGTTGTTGTGTAATCCAACGTAGGTATATTATCTTCAAACCATTGAAGAGATTTTGATGTTCTACTGCATACGGCAGTTATAACTGGTGTGAAGTTAAGGTCTAATAAATGACACCACCTGGCTGCGGCACTGGCGATTTCCCTTCCCATTAAGCCTCCGCCAACAATTCCAAAGCGTATTAATTCCTTTGATTTCATAATTTCCTTTAGTACTACTTTTTGTTCTTTTGGATAAATTCGACAATTTGTTGGACACCTTGATAAAACAGCTCATCTTTTACCGCTAAAGATAAGCGAAAATATCCTTCTCCGTAATCCCCGTAGATACTCCCCGGTGTGAGGCAAATACCTGTAGCTTCGAGCAATTTTTGACAAAACTCTGTACTGCTATTATATCCTGCAGGTATTTTACTCCAGAGATAGATGGCAGCTTTAGGTATTTCAAAAGATAAATTGCATTCTTTGAACGCTTTGATCGCCTCATCCCGTCTTTTTTTATAGACAGAATTGCGCTGCATAATCCATTGTTGATCACTTTTAAGGGCTATTGCTGCTGCGTTCAATATTGCACCAAACGAAGATGAGTCTGCTTGGCTTTTGTAATTGCTCAATATTCCAACAGCTTGTTCATTTCCCACAGCCATACCTACTCTCCAACCGGCCATATTGTAGGTTTTAGAGAGTGAATATAATTCAATGGCGATATCTTTTGCATTTGGTATTTGCAAAATACTTGGTGGTGGATCGTTTTCATCAAAATAGACATCGTTGTAAGCTGCGTCATGGATGATGAAAATTCCATGCTTACGGCATAAGGCAACGATCTTCTCAAAAAAGTCTAAAGAAGCCGTTGCACCCGTGGGGTTGTTTGGATAATTAAGCCATAAACATTTTGCGCGTTGAAGCACATCTTGAGGCAAGTCATCTAGTTTAGGTAAAAAGTGATTTTCGGTTAACAATGGAAGAGTGAAAACTTTAGCTCCAGCTATGAGACTACTATTCAAATAAACAGGGTAAGCTGGATCAGGAACTAAAACCACATCATTTTCATTGATAAAAGCCTGTGCAAAATGAAACAATCCTTCTTTTGTGCCTATAACTGCAACGGTCTCTTTCTGAGGGTTAAGAGACACATTAAAACGATGATAATAATATTCGCTGGCTGCCTCTCGAAAACGCATATTGCCCCCGTGTGGAGAATAACCATGCTGATCAGGTTGTTTGAGGAACTTTATCATTTCTTCAATAATGTGATCCGCAGGGGGCATATCAGGTGAACCAACATCAAATCGAAGTATTTTTTTGCCTTGTGAAGTTAATTGTTGAATTAAATCATCTTGAGCTTTGAAAAAATAGGGTTTTGCTCTTAAGAGTCTCTCAGAAGGGGTGATCTGAAGTGTTGAAGAAGAAGTTAATGAATACATGAATCCTCGCGTAATTATTTTTCCATTTTAGTAGTGATTTTTGTATTATTTTACCATAGTGGTTAAAAATTTTTAGATTTAGAGTATAATAAGCGCTAACTTATAAAAAATAATACTAAAAGGAAATCATTAAGCAATGAATGAACCTACTTTCGTTGTACCGTTAGAAAACCTTATACCAGTAAGCGATCATTTATCGAAAATGGTTGCTATTCCTGCATCACGAATGTTTTTAATTAATAAATCTCTTGTTGTGTTTAAACAGAAAAATCCTAATCAACCAACTTATGATGCATCACAAGGGGATGGCGGGGCTAGTTTGCCGGGTACTCCTAAAGAATTGCTAGAACGAGCAGCTCAGATGCAAATAGAACATGGTACTGCCTATGATATGCCATTTGGTACAAATGAATTTAGAAAGGCAGTTATTGAAAAATATTGGAAATTAGATTCAAGTTTTGGTATTGGACCAAACAACGTTATTGCCGCAGTTGGTGGTAGAGATGCTTTAATAAAAGCTTATGAAGCAATGCAATTTCTTGGATATGGACGACAGGGAGACGTTTTAATCGTTTCTAGAGTTCCATGGGTCTCGTATAATTGGGGCCCCTATGGAGTTGGGGCAAATGTGCTTTTAGCCCCTGGTGAAGAAGAGAATGGATGGCGCTATACTCCAGAAGCTATTCGGGAATGTGTTGCTTTTGCTGAAAAGCACAACAGGAAAGTTGCTGGTATCGTGATTACTAATCCAGATAATCCTACAGGGCATACAATCAGTCCTGAGATGCAAGCAGAGCTGGGGCAAGCAGCTTTAGAAGCAGGTGTTGCTTTTGTTCTATATGATTGGATTTATCATTACATTACAGATGAACAACCGATGGATTTAAACAATTTCCTAAAATTCTTTAGTCCAGAACAAAGAAAAAGGATTATTTTTTTGGATGGTATTACTAAAAGTTTAGGAGCTTCGAATATTCGCAATGCGCACCTAATAGCATCAGAAGAGGTGATAAAATTTATTGTGTCTCGCGCTTCTCATAGCGTTATTCCTGATTACTACGGACAAGCTGTTGCTATGGCTGCTTTTGATATGGGGTTTGCAAAAGCTGCGGAAGTTGTTAATCAACCTACAAATGCTAGCCGCAAGTTACTGAAAGAATTTTTAGACAAGCATAACTTTAAATATATTCTAGGAAAAGGATATTATGCTTTCATTAATGTAAAACCATGGTTAGAAGCAAAAGGATGGCTTGACAGCGAACCAATGGGGCAATATATGGCGGAAGAACATGGCGTAGCAATTGTCCCAGGAATTTATTTTTCTTCATTTGGAAAAGATTGGATTCGATTTTCTTATGCCACTCCACCTGAAAGAACATTAGGAGCGGCTGAAAGACTATTAGAGGGGTTGAACGCTCTAGTACATTAATTCGAGGCATTACCGGAGTTATTTTTATTTATGAATAAATTAGATAGATTTCCAAAGAAAACTCAAGAAATCCTTGAGGTTAGTCAAGAATTAATTAAGATACCATCTGTTACTGCCTGCCCGTCTGAGAGGTTAGATGAAGTAAGAAAAGCACATCAATGGATCAAAGATTATCTAACCAACGCTGGTTTGCTGGTTTACAGTTTTGAAGGCAAGTATCCTTCGATGTTGGTAGAGTTCCCTCTTTCGGAAGAGAAGAGGAAATCTGTGCCAGTAATGTTATCAGGTCATTTTGATGTGGTAGCTCCAGAGCCGGATGATGGTCAATTTGAGCCCTATATTGAAGGGGATTATCTATGGGGAAGAGGTTCTGCTGATATGAAAACTGTGGTTGCCACTTTTATGGTGTGGTTTAAAGACATAATAAAAGCAGGTCCTCCTTATCCCGCAATAAGCCTAATGCTAGTAGGCAATGAAGAAAATGGTGAAACTGAACCAATGGGCACACCCTTTATATTTAAAAAAATTTTATCTGAAGGCTATCAAGTACCAAAACTAGTGATTGTTGGAGAACGTACGGAAGAAAAAGGCAATCAAATTTGGGGTTCTATCTGTCCTAAAAGCCGCGGCAGAGCAGTTTTTCGAATTGTTGCAAAAGGAGAAAGGACTCATTCAGGACTGGCTGGAATTCAGTATGACTTAGTTGAGCGGCTGTTCAGAGCAAAAGAAGCAATAACACAGATTGCTGAAAAGGATTTGACTCTTAATAGTTCCGATGGGTGGCAATCGCAAATACGTTTTCCATTTGCGAATATAGGGATTGAAGGTGTATATAACATCACTCCCGATCGTGGAGTATTAGGTGTAGAAATCCGTTTGATACCCGAAGACAACGAGGAACACTTGAAAGAAAAAATTGAAGCTTATGGCAAAGATTTTGGTTTAGAAGTTAAATTTGAGGGTATTGAAGGGGGAGTTTCCTGTGATCTTAACAACGAATATTTACATTTATTGAGTAAAGCAATCAAATCCGTATCCGGACAAGAGCCTGTTATGGGAAAAAAATTACCAGGTTCAAGCGCACGATTTGTACCTGGAAAACAGGCGGTTATATGGGGGCAAAGTGGTATCGGAGTTCATGCAAAAGACGAAAGACATTACATACCTAGTATTTTCCCATACTATCAGGCTTTGAATGAATTTGGTAAAATGCTTACACATTGATGAAAGGGATATAAGAAGTGGACAATATTCTCGTTATGAAGTTTGGTGGTACATCGGTCGGCAGTGTTGCCGCAATGAATGGTGTGCTTGATATTATTAAAAACGCTCAAAATGATTGGAAAAAGTTAGTTGTTGTTACTTCAGCACTGGCGGGGGTAACAAACACTCTTATAGAAAGCGCTTTGGCAGCTTGCCAGGGAGATACAACTGTCTATATGCAAAACTCTATTCGTTTGAAAAACATGCATAATGAAATTGCTGAAAAGTTGATTCCCGATTTGGCAAGACAAGTGCAGCTAAAGCAAGAAATCTCTCACCTCATAACTGAATTCATGAATTTATGTGAAGCCATTTCAATTTTAGGCGAAGCAACTCCCAGAGCATTGGACGCTGTTTCAGCCCTTGGAGAAAGAATGAGTGCTAGATTATTGGCAGGTGCGTTGATATCCAATCAATTAATGGCTCAGGTTGTTGAAGCAACTCAATTAATCATTACGGATAATCAGTTCCAATCTGCTCATCCGGATTTTCATGAAACAGAACTAAGAACAAAAAAGATACTATTACCTCTTATTAACCAAGGAATTATACCAATTGTAACGGGGTTTATTGGTGCTACAAAAGAAGGCATAACTACTACACTTGGAAGGGGAGGCAGTGATTATTCTGCTGCTATAATAGCCGCGGCACTTAATGCAAAAGAATTGTGGATTTGGACGGATGTGGATGGAGTTATGACAGCGGATCCGCGCGTAGTGCCGGAAGCTAAAACTATTCCATATTTATCTTTCCGCGAAGTAGCAGAATTAGCTTATTTTGGAGCAAAAGTATTGCACCCAAAAACCATAAGACCGGTTATCGAAGCCGGCATTGGCCTGCGTGTATGCAATACTTTTAACCCTGCGGGACCAGGTACATGGTTGGTTGATGTTCTTCAAGAGGCTAATGGTAAAAAACCAAACGAAATTATTAAAGCTGTAACTTTAATTCGAGGAATAAACTTAATAACCCTAGAAGGACGAGGTATGCTTGGAGTTCCTGGGGTTGCTGCAAGAACTTTCAAAGCAGTTGCAGAAACGGGAACAAGTGTACCCTTGATTTCACAAGCTTCCTCTGAACAATCCATTTGTTTTGCGGTTCCAGCTGAATCCACCACAAAAGTTATCCAAGCGATTGAAAAAGCCTTTGCCAACGAATTGAGAAGGCGCGATATTGACCGAGTGTGGGCAACTGATGAAGTTGACATAATAACTGTGGTTGGGGAAGGGCTGAGAAACACACCAGGCGTAGCGGGCATAATCTTTAATGCCTTAGGGGAAGCGCAAGTAAATGTGATTGCGATCGCACAGGGTTCTTCTGAAGTATCAATAAGTATGATTGTAGATGCTTCAGAAGGAGAAAAAGCGGTGCGAGCTTTGCATAAACTTATTAATAAAGAGGGATAGTGTTATGGAAATTAGACCAATACCAGTTGCAATATTGGCCGCCACAGGCAGTGTGGGGCAGCGTTTTGTGCATTTGCTTGATAATCATCCCTGGTTTAAAGTAGTTGCTCTCACCGCTTCAGATCGAAGTGAAGGGTGCAAGTATAAGGAAGCTTGTCATTGGATTATTCCTGAAAAAATGCCTGCTTGGGCGAAAGATATGGTGGTGTTGCCTAATACAGTTGAAGCAGTAAAAGATCAAGGTGATGTAAAAATCGTTTTTTCGGCTCTGCCAACAGAGATTGCAAAAGCTTGCGAGCATCAATTTGCTGAAAAAGGGATATATGTATGCTCTAATGCTTCTGCTTATCGAAAAGAAGATGATGTACCCATTCTATTACCTGAAGTGAACCCAGAACATTTAGATTTATTACCTATACAACAGAAGAAACGCGGCTGGAAAGGTGCGATCATAACGAATCCAAATTGTACAAGCACCGGGTTAACAGTAGTACTTAAAGCCCTCCATAACCATTTTGGAGTAAAAACAGGTTTTGTTGTTTCGATGCAAGCGATATCAGGAGCTGGTTACCCTGGAGTTCCCTCATTGGATATTTTGGATAATGTGATTCCGTTTATTGGAGGGGAAGAAAGCAAAGTTGAGTGGGAGCCAAGAAAAATGATTGGAAAAATCGAAGGAGAAAAAATTACTTTAGCTCCTTTTATCTTGTCTGCCCATACAAATCGAGTAGCAGTCAGTGATGGTCATCTAGTATGTTTATCTGTACAATTAGAAAAAGATGCCGATATTGAAGAAGTTAGCCAATGTTTGAGGAACTATAAAGCTTCAGATGAAATTATTGATTTGCCATCTTGCCCAAAACCTGTGATAGAAGTTATGGACGCTGATGACCGACCACAACCACGGTTGGATCGTATGATTGGAAAGGGAATGACAACAGTCGTAGGTAGAGTGAGAAAGGATCCGATAGCAACGGTGAAGATGGTCATATTATCTCACAATACCATTAGAGGTGCTGCCGGTGGTTCGTTGTTTAATGCTGAGTTATTGGTTAAGCGTGAAAAAATATTTGACAGAATGTAAATTTAAAGGTAAAATATAAGAAATTTTGGCGAGGTAGCTCAGTTGGCAGAGCAGCGGCATCATAATCCGCGGGTCGTGGGTTCGACTCCCTCCCTCGCCATGTAAAAAATAGAGTATTCAAGGTACCCCATTTATCCATAATAAGTGGGGTGCTTTTTTTTTGTTTTCATATATGTTCAATGAGATATGGTAATTACTTATTAAAGAAATGACAGGATTCTTTTATTAAATAGGTGATAGAATTATTATAAAGAACAATAGTCTCTACTTTTAGAAAGAAAGAATTATGGAAATTCTAAGCGGGAAGGTCATTGGGCGTTACCAAATTTTTGAGCCATTGGGAGAAGGGGGTATGGCAACGGTGTACCGAGGTTATGACACTCGTTTGGAATGCGATGTGGCGATTAAATTCATTTGCCGTGATAAGATAAACCCATCTCAATGGGAAAAAACGAGAATCCGTTTTGATCAGGAAGCAAAACGGATGGCAAAATTAAATCATCCTCATATTGTTCGCGTGATAGATTATGGCGAATATAACAACATGCCATTTTTGGTTATGCCTTTTTTAGCAGGGGGTTCATTAAAGGATGTAGTGAAGGCATTAAATGGCAAGGGAATGGATTATCGTCAAGCATGCACTTTGTTAATTCCAATAGCTCAAGCTCTGGATTACGCCCACCAACATGATATTGTACATCGTGATGTAAAACCAGCGAATATACTGCTTACCGAAGCTGGACAACCGATGCTGACTGATTTTGGAGTAGCAAAAATACTCAATGCAGAAGAGGGCTTCACTTTAACGGGAACTGGAGGGGTTGGAACCCCAAAATATATGGCACCAGAGCAATAGAAGAATCAAATAACCCCGTTAGTAGATGTATATTCACTGGGAGTTGTTTTATATGAATTAGTTGCTGGTCAACTTCCATATCAGGGAGAAAAACCAGCAGCTATTTTAGCAAAACAAATTTCTGAACCTTTTCCTTCTCCGCGTCAATTCAATCCCGACTTACCTTTAAGCGTAGAGATATTAATAAGTAAAGCGTTGGCAAAAGAACCGAGCCAACGTTTTTCTTCTATGGCTTTGTTTGCTAAAGAGATGGAAAAAGTATGCCTTAAGACACCAATCAGTCAAAATCAAAGCCCTACTCCACATGATTCAATAAATAACAAGAACAATTTACCTTCTTATCATGTTGTAGAGCAAAAAGCTTCACAAAAAAGATCAAAGAGTAGCAATACATACAAAAAAATTCTTATATCCGTAGTTGGAGCAGTTGTTTTGGGTTTTGTTTTAATTAGTGGGATTTGTTCTATACTCACCATATTCCCGATTTCACCTTCATCTGAATCAACTGGACAACCTACGTCTGTATCACTTAGTCTATCACCGTCTGCTATAAATGAAAGTAAAATGACACCTCAGATAATTGTCGAAAATGGCAACAATCGTATTGATGCAGGTACGGTAATATCCTCTATCAATCCTAAAGATGGCGCGCTAATGTTGTATATCCCAGCTGGTGAATTCTTAATGGGGTCTGTAGATACTGATATTCAGGCACTCGATAGCGAAAAACCTCAACATGCCGTTTATCTAGATGCTTTTTGGATTTATAAAAACGAAGTGTCCAATAAGTTATACAAGAAATGTATTGCCGACGGTGCCTGCACATTGCCGATTAAAGCAGAAAGAATTGAAAGTAACGAATATGATGATTATCCTGTCGAATACGTAAATTGGGAGCAGGCAAAAGCATATTGTGAATGGGCTGGGGGACGTCTGCCAACTGAGGCAGAATGGGAAAAAGCCGCACGCGGCACTGATGGACGAAAATATCCATGGGGCAATAAAACTCCTACTACAGAAGAGGCGAATTATAAAGAAAGTAAAAAAGGTGGAACGACTCCAGTTGGCAGCTATCCTAAAGGGGCAAGTCCTTATGGTGTTTTAGATATGGCAGGGAATGTCCAAGAATGGGTGCAGGATTGGTATAGCGGTGATTATTACCGAGTTACACCAAAGAATAATCCACGAGGACCTGATAGTGGAAATGCACGCGTGCTGCGCGGCGGAGGATGGCGATTTGCTGCTCCAGTAATCCGTACAGCTATGCGTTTGTATCTCATGCCTGTATCTAATGAGTATGATTATAGGGAAGTTGGCTTTCGTTGTGCTAAAGATGGATAAAATATAAAAAATAAAACTGCTTCACTGATGATAAATAAAGTGAAGCAGTTTTGTATGTTATTGATATTAAAGGATGGCTTATTTACTCAACATTGCTCTAACGGCTTCTAATTGACCTGCGCTGCCTAACTTATCATTTTTCTCTGCGATAAATTTTGCGTATTCAGCCATAAAAATTTTTCCAGGATCTCTGAGATCAAATTTTTCGGGATAATCGCGGAAAAATTCACGATGTACGCGTGTCCATACCAATCGTCCATCTGTGTCAATATTAATTTTCGTTACCCCTAATTGTGCTGCACGCTTGAATTGATTTGCGTCAACACCTTTTGCTCCCTTGAGTTTGCCTCCTGCATTATTGATGCGTTCCACTTCTTCTTGAGGTACAGAACTTGATCCATGCATAACGAGCGGAAAGCCTGGCAATCGTTTTTGGATCTCTTCTAATACGTCAAAGTGCAAAGATTGAGTTCCACTGAATTTAAATGCCCCATGACTTGTTCCTATGGCAACAGCTAAAGAATCACACCCTGTAAGTTCTACAAATTTTTTAGCTTGATCTGGATCTGTTAACTTTGCCTCAGATTCACTCACTTTTACATGTTCTTCGACGCCACCTAATTGACCGAGTTCTGCTTCAACCACAATACCTTTTGCATGAGCTGCTTCAACAACACGTCGGGTAATTTCGACGTTTTTCTCAAAAGGTTCATGACTTGCATCAATCATTACTGAACTGTAAAATCCGCTATTAATACAATCGTAGCAAGTTTGTTCATCTCCATGATCGAGATGCACAGCAAAAATGGCTTCAGGAAAAATTTCATCTGCGGCGCGAATCAAGGCCTCAAGCATTAATTTGTGAGTATATGAACGAGCTCCTTTGCTAATTTGAATGATAAAAGGAGCTTTACTTTCCAAATTCCCCCTAAATAATCCCATGGTTTGTTCTAGATTATTAATATTATAGGCTCCAATAGCGTATTTCCCATACGCAGCTTCAAATAATTTTTTAGTTGTTACGATCATAGTTGTCCTCTTTATTTTGTAAGATATTTAATAATTGCCTTATGCTAATGAGGTTATTATACCATTATTTATGATTCCAATGATATAAGTACAACAGAAGAGAAATGATAGAAAAAACTCCGAAACATATGGTTATGATGGAAATGTTTTTCCAAGCAGGTAAAATGCTAAACCATAAAATCAGGGCAATTAATAAGGTGATAATTACTAAAAGAAGAGAAATTATTAAAAAGGGAGTATCTTTAACCATAGACTTTCTTTTGTTACCACCATGGCTGATATGGGTGATATAGATGCGAGTAATACCAAAATATGCCACTAATAATATGCAAGCTATATGCAAACCATAGTATAAATCTCTTATAAGAAAAATTATTCTGATATGTATGAAGAGGTTTGCTTTGTTGAAGAAAGAAAATTAAGGAATTTACAAATAAGACAAAATTAGCTATATCACCGCTCCATCCAAAGTTTGCGTCTTGTAGCCGCTCACCTGTTTCAGCGAAAAAGTATGTATAAAACGCTCCAAAAATAAATAACAACCAAGAAAAGTTTAATGCTAGGTCCTTTTTTGCTTGGGGAGAATTCATGACATAAACTAACAAAGGAAAAAGAATAGAAAGAATAAATTTTAAGAAAAGGAGATCATATTCTCGAGAATATACTAAAAAAGGTGCAAAAATAATATTCGCTTTGTCAGTGATAATACTTTCATGGGTGTATGTAGCTATGTATTGCCAAGATAATAATAATAGTGAGGGTATGACTATACCAAAAATAATCCGAGAGTAATTAACAGGTTTTTTCCTCCAAATAAAGAAGAAAAAAATAAGTGTTAGTGCCGGTAATAAAGTTATGATAAAGTTAGGCTTAGCTAAAATTCCTAAAATTGTTATGCCTGCAGTGATAAATATTGGAATGAATTGATGTTCTTTGTTTATTGTAAATTTTGAATTGTATGAATAATACAAGCTATTTATAGTGAAGATAAAGAGCAGCAATGCGAAAGGTTTTAGTAAGATATACGTAGGATTATGATAAATCGTAATTCCGATATATCCGAAATATAAATTTTTCTTTTGAATTGTGAAAAGCGAAGCTGGTGTAGCAATACAACAGCTTATTGCTAATAAGATGAAAAGTACATAATTTAAAACCTTGTATCGAGATAAGGTTTGTACTTTGAGTAGTAACAAGATTAAAAGAATTATGCCCAAGAGGACTGAAAATGAAGATACAACGCCAATGCCGATATCAAGATGAGAGCTTTGAGGAAAAAGGCGGTGTCCAAAAATAAGATAAAGTTGATAAAGGAAATAGGAAGTATCTATCTTTTTCGTCTGCTCAATTCGTTCAGCTTGACGAGCATGAGCCATAAAATCCGAGCCGGGAATATAGCTCACAGCTTTATAAACAGGTATAAAGAGTGCAAACAATATTATAATAAGCACCAATAAAGCAAGGATCTCATTTTTTTTATTTGAAATAAAACATAAAACTTGAAAAACCTTATCTTTAATGTTTTTTGAATCATGAGAAATGAGAGCTTTGGTGCATGATACAAATAATAATAAAGAGATTCCGCCCCACCAGACAACTAAAGGTAGTGTTCTATATAAAATCCCCTTAATCTGTTGGTTAGTTGTTACAAGAGTGTTCTGAATAAAGAATACCGTACAAATGATAAAACCAAGAGTTGAGAAAAACAAGAAAAGGTTAAGTTTTGTTCGCTGAAAATTGTAGTGTATGTTTAGGCTCTTGTGATGAAATGCGATACCAATTGTACCAAGTGTTGTAGCTAGTAAGATGGGGAGTAAAACTCCCCATCTGAATAAAGATAAACCCATAAAACTACTAGGCGTCGATTCCTTTGGGATAAGAATCAGCCAAATCATGCAAACAAGACCTAAACATAACAAATAAGCAAGTAGTAGTTTTGTGCTTTTTTCCATATGTCCTTACAAAGGGTTATGATGTTATTCCACAGTAAAATTACTGCCATTACCGCGCCCATAAACCTCTGGGAAATAAAATTCTTGGGCAGTGGGCGGAATAACATGAAATATTCCTTTTGATGTTGCTCGCGCTAAGTAAGTGTATGTATAGGTACCTTTAGGTAAAGTGGTGGCTGAAAGAATTATTTTTTCATCCCTCAATTCAATATGATCAAAGAATTGCCATCCCCATGAAGGAATAGATTTTTTCAACCAAGGTGCATCAGCAGGAGCGGTATATGATGATTCTGGCGCTTCGGGTGATGTGTATTGAGCGCTGCTGAGCAAAGATTTGTCAACAGCTTCCAATCCAGCCGGCAAGGGATCATCAATAACCACATACCTTAGATCAGTTGGAGAAATTATAGTAAGACGCACAAAAACCAGTTCTCCTTGCTTGGTTTTTTGAATGCTAACCCTTTGATCACTGGGATCGTAGTAATTTCGAGAGATAGTGATACCTTGGCTAATCGGCGATATTTTTTCTACAGGCAAAGAAACGTTTAAGTGAGCGGTGTAGTATAAATTTCCATCTCCTGCAGTGCGTGCAATTGTTAATTGATTTAGATAATCCTTTTGTAAACTAGAAATATCTGCTTGATAGGAAAAAGGCTTTTGGAGCTGGTCGAGTGAGCGGATAGATTTTTGTTCTATCTGTTGCCACCCTTGTGGTATGAGAGAATTACCATTTAGCTGAAGGGTAAATTCATAACTTGCATCGGTTTCTTTCGATAATAGCATCCATTCTGTAAGAACATTCAAACTCCACATGGTTTCTTGAGTAGTTTTCCAGTGTCCTTGTGTACGGTTGGTCATAAGCCAGCGTACTGCATTGGCATTGATAGGATTATCTTTATCAATCATCAGCAATGCAGCCAAAACAATTGCAGTCGTCCTTGTATCTGTGTTCCAGTTGTGGTAATCATTAAATTTTTCCTCCCAATGAGTGCCACTTGCTGAATTTATTGCAGAGTTCATAAAATCCGACTTGAGTGTTTTTAAGCGTTCGTCATTGCTATTATTCATAGAAATTGTCATAGCAAGATACGCTTTTCCATAAGTGCTCAGATTTTCTCGTGCTGCATATAGTTGAGAGACATAACTGGGTTGTGGATTGCCGGCTTTTGATAAAACGTACAATATGAAAGCCTGGCGATTCGCTTCAGAGGGCTCAGTTAGAGCATGAAGTGCTTTTAAATTATTCTTGAGGTAGTTTACACCATTGCTAATCAATTCATCATTTGCATAAAAACCTTGCTCTTTGGCTTCAATCAATCCGAAAATCACATAAGCACTGGTTAAGGGATCACTAGATTGATTACCCCACCAACCCCAGCCACCGTCTGGGTTTTGTAGTTTGCTTAATCTTTGGTACGCAGTATTTATTTGTAATTTTAGGTTGCTTTCTAAACTTTTATCCTCAAGTGATAAAGCTTTAATGGTTTTCATAGTGAGGATATTCGGTATAAATTTAGAAATAATTTGCTCTGTGCATTCATATGGATAATGGGTGAGATAATCGAGACCCTCCTTCATCCCGGCTATCAAAGAAGGAGCAATATTAATACTCAAGTTTCCTTTTACTTCTGGTGTTATTAATTCGCTCTCTTCACCGGGTAGATAAATTCCTTCCGTCTTTGCGGCATATTTCTTTCCTTGGGCCTCTTCGTAAGTGATAACGCCGGCAGTTCCAACGGTTTCCGGGACTTGATAAGAATAGACCGGCAGACCTTTATCTGATATATAACTACCAATCGTTGGACGGGTTATATCTTGATACCCTCCACCGTTAACTTTAAAAATTAAATCAACAAATTGCGCACCTTGTTTTACTTCAATTAACCATGGTACATAGACTTGGCTTGTAGGTGGAATAGTAATATTAGAAACTGCCGGTTTTGTTTCTTCAGTTTCAATAAGAGAAGCTCCTTGTACTTCCAAAGAAACAGTTGCGTCAATTTTATCTTTTAGGTTGTTTTGAATGACTGCACCAACCCACACTTTATCCTTTTCGATAAAAAAGCGAGGGGTTTGGGGTTTTATCAATAACGGTTTGGTGCTAATTGTATCAAAAGTGATTTGACCGACTTTTGTATCTTCAGTAACTGCGCGTGCGTCTAATCTCCATGTTGTTAGGTTATCTGGAAATTTGAATGAGATCATTGCTTTTCCCTCAGCATCTGTCATGATGTGAGGAAGCCAATATGCTGTATCAGGAAAGTTTTCGCGAACTTCTGAAACTCCAATCATGTTGCTATCGCCTTTGCCGCCTCCGCCTCCACCACCTTTGCCATCAGTAATATACTCTTGGATTGAAGCATTGTAGTGGTCAATGAGAAGAACAATAGGGACAGTTGTCCGCATACCTAAGTTTCTATGCTGATAAAAATAATCCAATATTGGGAGTGAATTCATCGGAAGTAATGATAAAGTTGACAGATCACTAACGGATACTGACAATTCGGCTTTAACAGGTTTTCCATTACGATCTTTAACATGGATTGTGTATGAAATATCATCTCCGGGCTCAACTGATTCTTTATTTGCAGATACTTCGAGGAGCAATTCATTTTCTTTCGGACTGATTGAGATTTCTTTCATTCCAATTCTAAAGTCGGAAATAGAAACAGTCCGTTGTTGGTCTCCTAAGGAAATTTGCCCTATAATTATTACAGATAAATACACATTTGGCACCATATCTTTTGTTATTGGCAGGGAGTAAACGGTGCTGTTCTGATTCAGTTGAATCACTTCATATTTATGAATCCGTCCCCGTTCAATGGTTACCAAAGCATACACTGAATCTTCAAAGGGTGAAGTAATCAAAATTTTTGCTATATCACCAACTTCGTAAGATTTACGATCAGGGATAACTTCAATACTGCGGTTATTTGTTTGTCTCCAGGGGAGATATTCTTTCACTGGTACCCATAAAAACGTTGATGCCTGATTAGTGTTGCCCTTATTATCTTGGGTTTTAATTAATATTTTATATGTACCGCCTTTTAGCGGTGTAAAAGGCACTTGAATTTTTCCATCTTGATTTGTTTTACTATTGATAAAAGACTTCACTGGAATGTTTTCGACACTGCTTTTCCATTCAATTACCCCATCGGGATTTTGTTCTTGAACACTTGACCAACGTCTTTCAAATATTTCGATATCCACGGGTTGATTTGCAATCGGGTTGCTGTTCCAGTCAAGTACAATGCCTTCGATATTTTGAATTTTGTTTATTTCACCTAAATATCTTTCCGTCTTAATACCGGGATAAAGTAAAGAACGATGAGCAATGGTTTTTGCTCTTCCAGTAACTTGGTTAGAAAATTCATCAGTTAAAGTTGCCTCGAAAGTAAAAAGCCGACTGGTTTTGAATTTGCTAAGATCCGCCGTAAAAGGAATGGTAATTTTTCCTTCATCATCAGTCTTAGCTTTTCCTTCTGCGATGACATCAATGCTTGATATATTCTCTTCGTTTTGTTTCTCGTTAGAATCTAAATCCTCATCATAAAAGCTATAGGAAGAATAGTCGGTTGACGGGATAAAATGATAAGCCTCAGCGATTAATTTCCAATCAATTTCCGCACCGACTACCGCTCCTCCACTATAGTATGTGCTGGAAATAGAGGCAGAAAAGCTGTCGTTAGCTAGAATGTTTTTATTGTCAATAGATACTTCTACTTGAAATTCTGGTTTTCTATATGCGGCTACATTGAACGTCAATTCTCCAATTTCTTTCAAACCTTCTGTGTTGATGTTCAAATCGGCAGGAGTCCCAGATTTAGGTATGTAAGCTTTTATAGTATAAGATCCTAAAGCAGCATCTTTATCTAATTTGATCTCTCCCGAAAAGGATCCCATATTATTTAGCGTAAGTAATTCCTTATAGATGGTTTCTTGGTAATTTTCAATTACAATTAAAACTTCTTTTAATTTCGGTATTTCGTAGGATAAATCATTGTTCCAACGCACTATACCCTTAAAATACACTGGTTGTGAAGGTCTATAAATTGGTCGTTCTGTGTAAATATATGCATTTAAACCCTCAGATGGTTCATAATAGTCACTCCAAACGCCAAAATCGTATGGTGAGACACCACTTCCCCAATCTGTGGAGGCAAAAGCAAAGTACTGGTCTTTTTCATCTGTTACAGCATAATGAATACTCTTCGCCCAAATAGAGTCTTCTTCACCCTCATTGAGGGTCTGAGCCATCTCTTTTTGGAAATGAATAACTCCATCATTGTTAGTAGTGCCATCACCTATCCATGTTAAATTTCCATCATAAAAATTAATTTTCACATTAGAAATAGGTTTGCCAGTGTCTAAGTCAGTCAACCACACTAATGCTTCATTGGACAAGGTGTTTTCACCTTGAATATTAAAACCTGGTGAACCGCTATTATGTTTTATTGTAAGGTTAGAATCTGAAATAATTAGGATTCGCTGGTCGGCGAAAGGTTTCGTCTCATGTAATAGTTGCGGTGAGTCAACAGCTAAAAAGTAAAAGCCGGGTTCTAGAGCTTTACCTTCCTCCAGAATTAGAGATTGTTTTGTGAGCTGCCTGACATCTTTTTCTCCTTCTGTTAGAATAGACCATTTCTTTATCAAACTGTTAGCAGGTGGAAGATAATCGGCTATTTTACCTTTTTCAAAAGATGATATTTCTTTAAAACTTATAGAGTATAAATAAAAATCTAATTGCCTTAGGTTAGCCCAACGTGTGTAAAATGCCATTTCTTTATCATTGCTTCTGTAAATAGCTGGGAAAAATGGCATTTGTAGATAGGCGAATGGCTTTATACTGGCGGTTGTAAAAGTAATTGTGTACTCTTTTTCTGTCTTATTGCCATAGCGATCGGATATGCCGGGAAGAATACGAATTGTGTATCTAGTTGAAGGAGCCAATCCAAAACCTTCTATTGACCAATTCCAGGGATTATATGACCAGCTTTCTTGTGATTCTAAAGAAGGGGTAATGATTATTTTGCCTTTTAAGCTGTTCAAATCCATTGGGGAAAGAAATTCAATTCTATACCAATTAGAATATGCTTTTTGGATTTCTCCATTTTTAGGATTTGATGATTTTACCCCTGGTAAGGGATATGTGCTAAAATGCCAATTAAAATCTTCACCTAAATTACCTCCCCCTTCAGCTTCAGCTTTATGACTTAATGATAAATGATATGAGGTAGCGATATTTAAAAGTTTTTTTGGTTTTATCGTTAATACCGTATTATTCTTTTCCCAAATCAATTCTGTCTCGATTATTTTACCGTTTTTCTCTTTAAGTTCTAATACGTCTTCAACACTCTTAACATTCATGGGTTGTGAAAAATGAATTAAGAAAGTTTGTTCTAAAGGTACATTTGTCAAATTGTCTTCAGGATTATAGGCATAATCAGGTAATTCGAGCGCTTCGATTTTTGGAGATAACGTTGTGAATTTCCAACTGTACTCTTCCTTTAGCTGCATTCCAAGTTGATCAACAAAGTTGGGTTTTATGGTAATATGGTAGGTTGTTGCACTCAATAAAGGCTTGGCTGGTTGAAATACATATACCGAAGTGTTCAACCATTCTCCACTGCCGACAATTTGTGGAGAAAAATTTAATGGCTGAATTAACTTGTCTTGCTCTTCTTTTACTCCAAGAGGTACAACTGGACGATTAAACATAACCGTTATAGATGTATCGGTTGATATATCTTGTGATTCATTTTCAGGAAATACTTTAGTAATCTGTAGATCATCTGCAACTAATATGTCTGTAGTGAAAGGCTGTTCTAGAGGTATTCCATTCCTGCTTTCTGCTTCTGTCGTAATGTTAAAAATATAAGAATACCCTTTCTGCAAAGGCTTAATAGGTTTAAACTCTATGGAATTTTCATCAACCCACAAAATAGTTCCTTCGATAGGTTTGTTATTTGAAGAATCGACCAAGGAGATAGCTGTATTTGTTTTATTTTGATTTATGGCTTGATCAAAAGTGATTAGAATTTTCTGGTTCGGTGCTATCTCTTCTCCTGGACTTGGCCTAACTTTAATAATTTGTGGAGCAGAGGTTTGTTTATCTAATATTATCTGTGTAACTTGTGTAGTTTTTGTAGTAGTTTCTTGTTTATTTTGGTTATTTAAGCTCTGGTTATTTTGTTGCTGGGTAGCCGTGTTAATAATTTGAGTGGGGGTTATAGGTAGTTGGCTTGGCGTACAAGATGTAATAAAGCTTAAACTTAATAACAGTGATAAGATAATAATGATTTGGGAATAGGTTTTGTAAATTTTATCCATAGAGAAAACCCGCCTTTTAAAATAATAGTAAAAATCAACTTATCATATTGTACATGGTTTTGCTAAATAAGAGGTTAAAATAAAAGAAATATTTTTTGAAAGTTATTAATAAAAAGAAAAGTGCAGCAGGTTTTTCTGCCGCACTTTTATTGA
>DAOUFY010000051.1:0-13023 GCA_034429745.1 Anaerolineales bacterium | reverse complement strand
TTTCGGTTGCTGTGGCTTCCTCTGCAACCCCTTGAAAGTTGGCAGTACTGTAGTCAGCTCTTGCAGAAAAAATTGTTCCAACAAGGAAAATAAAAACAAAAACGGCGCATAAAAATGGTACAATAAAAATGGAAAATCTCCTCATTTTTCTGCTCCTTACAAAGATTATTGGCAAGTTTTAGGAAAAATGTTAGGGGGAAGAAAGGGTGGAGTTGCGTGAAGCCAACTCGCCAAAGATTCGGTGGACAAAAAAGGCAATTTTTCATATTATAACATAAAAATGCAAAAATGCAAGAGAAAATTATTAATATTTTTGAAATGTCAATTAGATACAAGAAATTTAAGACAGCGTTAATTATTGGTAAGTTTTGGCAATGGATCAACATGTGTTTGCTGCTGTTGTTAATTGGCTGCAGGGCTCAATTTTCTCAACTAGAGAATAACCCAACCTTAAACATCGAACAATCTGAACAAATGCAGACAACTCAGTCATCGTCAACTCCAACACCGGTGCCGGTGGTGGGCTTGATATTGCCTAACCTGGAAGAACCATTTTTCTCTGAACTTTCTCGCGAGGCGCAAATGGTTGTCCCTCAGCAAAAGGGTGAATTGTTGATCATTGATGCGAAGAATGATGCGTCAATAATGACACAGGGGATTGAAGAACTTCTTACTCGCGCGGCGGCTGCATTGTGGATCGCCCCTTTAGATGATTATAAAGTTAAAACAGCCCTAGAAAAAGCACAGCTGCAAGGCTTACCGATTGTGTCTTTCGGCAAGATGCCTGAAGGTTTTCCAGCACTTACTGAAATCATTTCAGATGAGAAACAAGGTGCAGGTGAAGCTGCAACTATGACCTGCCGCGCGTTGCGAAAACAAGGAAAAATGCTCGTGCTGCGGCCTGTAGGGGAGGAATATGGGGAAGAATATAAAATACGCATTGATTCATATATGCAGCGAGTAAATGAAGAATGCCCTTTAGTAGAAACGACGACAGTCTTGCTCTCGGGAATGGATGGCTTGGATGTTCAGCAAGCTTTAGCGCCTTATTTGACAGATAATACCCGTTATGAAGGAATATTTTCTCCTGAAGATAAGATAATCATACAAGCAATAGAGGAAGTAAAGCAAAGCGGATTGCTGGGATGGATTTTTATTGGTTTTGAGGATAGTTCAGCAGCAAAAGCGGCTCTGCAAGCGGAGGAGCTCTCGGCATTTGTTGAACCACAGCCAAACCTGTTTATTCAGCAAGCGGCAGAAGCTGTTTTTCGCTACCAAGAGGGAAAGACAACAGAAAAGACGGTAAGTGTTCCGATGAATTTGGCGCTCTCTGATGTTGGGTTAAATTTGCCACTGAATCCCGAATCAAAAGCACTGAAGATAGGAATGGTACTGCCAAACATCACCGAGGAATTCAATCACAAAGCCTATTTAGGAGCGCGCCTAACGGCTCATTCTTTAACGGGTACAAAATTTTTCGGATTTGATGCAAAAGATGATCCACAAAAATATGCAACTTCTATTGATATCCTTACTGAACGCGGCGTAGATGGGATTTTGCTAGCCGGGCTAGATTCACCTGAAGTTAACGAAGCATTGAGAAAAGCAGTGAAAGCGGGGGTTCGCTTATATAGTATAAATAGACGGCTGTCTAATGAGATAAGCCCTGTCATCCATATTGGCAGCGATGAGATGGCAATTGGAATACAGAGTGCATTGGTCCTTTGCGAACAGATGAAGACAAGCGGAGTTGAACAGCCCTTAATGGCAATTTTGCAAGAAAATGATGCGAGCATAGACTTACAGAAAAGGAACGCGGCATTTGTTGAAGGAGTAAATCAATACTGCCCAAAGAAGGCAAAGGTACAAGAGATAAGATTGGTTGGAGGAGGGAGTGAAGCCGAAAAGAGGCTTGAGCAAGAGCTGCGGAAGGAAAGAATTCATGCTCTATTAGCAGAGAATAGTGAATTGGCTCAGATGGCGATTCGTGCAGCCGATGGTTTGAATAACGATTTGCCGTTCATCGTTGTTTTTGGAGATTCTTCTCAAGTTAGAAAAGCCTTACGAGAGGGGAAAATATATGCTCTGATTAGTCAAAACCCACGCGAGATGGGACAAATCGCGATGGAAAAAATGCTTGCAGATTTATATGGAATATCAGTAGAAAAAGAAGTGCATTTTCCGGTAAACATCATAACAAAAGAAATGCTGGGGGAATAAAAAACGATTGGCGTTGCACTAATGACAAATCTCATGTATAATGGGTAAAGCCCGGGTGGGTCCGGCGCGGCAGAAACCTTCGAACCCCGCCAGATCTGAGAAGAAGCAACGGTAAGGAGGTCCCTCTGGGTGCCGCCGGGTTGCCTGCTCGGGCAACTTTTTGGGGGAAAATTTAATGATTGGTTTGCAGCTCGATCTCCACCAAAAACGAATAATCCACTTTTGCTTAGCAGCGATAATCGTAAGCATATTTTGTACGGCATGCCAAACCGAAGGCGGGGTGTTTGAAAAAGTATGGGAGTACTGGTTTGGCAGGGCTTATGAAGTCATTATCATTGCAGATGAAAAATGGGATCGAATTTACACGACCTCTCAGAAACCACAAGATTGGCTGCGCCAAAGCAAGGTGAGTTTAACCGCAGAAGATATTATTTGGATTAATGGCATTGAGTGGAAAGTGGATAAACCAGTACTCATGGCAAATCCGATGATTCTTCAGGTACGCAGAGCCCAACTCGTGCAAGTAGATGACAATGGCAATATCTCCATATTTCGATCAGCAGAACCAACGGTGATTGCAGCCCTGATTAAACAGGGAATTGCAATATATGAAGGAGATGTGATTATTCCCAGCGGCGATACTATACTTGATAAACCGATGCAAATTCGGATTAATCGTGCAAAACTGCTCAAGATATCCAATGGTACAGCTACGATCCAAACCCGCAGCACTGCCTCTAATGTACAGCAAGCCTTATTGCAAGCAGGGGTATCTTTGCAAGGCTGGGACGAAGTTTCTCCACCATTAGATTCACCTTTGCCTGATCATGGTGTGATCCTTATTTCCCGTGTTAATGAAGAATTGAAGTTGGATTATGCATTAAAACCATTTCCTGTAGAACGGAAGACCTTAGCGGATTTGGAGACAGGCCAACAGCAAGTAATTCAAGAGGGAGCTCAAGGGGTCGAAGTGTCTAGCCACCGTATTCGTTGGCGGGGAGAGGAACAGGTTTTTCAGGTTCAATTTCCTCGTTGGAAAGTATGCGATGCTCAACCGCGGGTTGTGGGTATTGGAAGCAAACTTGTACCTAAAACACTAGAGATACCTGGAGGGACAATTACCTATTGGCAAGCGATTCCAATGTATGCGACTTCTTATTCGCCATGCCGGATAGGCAAACCTGGAGTATGCGATTATACAACCGCAACTGGGGCAAGGCTGCAAAAAGGGGTGGTTGCTGTTACTAGGGAAGATTTTGCTTTATTTGGAAATGCCCAAGTTTATATACCAGGATATGGTTTTGCTACAGTTGCTGATATTGGGGGTGGGATTCCTGGTAAGCGTTGGATAGATCTCGGCTATGGTGAAGATGACTATCAACCATGGTCTAAGGAAGTAATGGTCTATATTTTGGCTTCTTCACAATAATAAATAATGGCTGATACATTTTTACCCCCTTTTCACTTGCATTCATTATTAAGGAAATACCAAATTAAGCCTTCAAAACGGCTAGGTCAGGTGTTTCTGGCAGATGAAGGGGCTTTGAATAAAATAATCAAAACCGCACCTCTCACATCCACCACTGAAGTGTTAGAAATTGGGGCAGGTGTGGGAAGTCTTACTCGGCTTTTAGCACAGGCGGCAAAAAGAGTTACTGCTGTAGAAATAGATTCGCGGCTAATACCTGCGCTTACAGAAACGGTTAGTCCTTTTAGTAATGTAAAAATCACTCATGGAGATATATTGAAGCTGAACCCTTCAACATTGATGGAACAAGAAGGATTTATTGTCGTTGCCAATATACCTTATTATATTACTTCTGCCATTGTGCGGCACCTATTGGAGGGAAAGCTAAAGCCAGCTTATTTAGTGCTGACCATACAGCGCGAAGTTGCCTATAGGATCTGCGCTCAGCCAGGGGAGATGAGTTTACTCGCTTTAAGTGTTCAAGTTTATGGCAAACCAAAAGTTGCTTGCACTATACCTGCTGGAGCTTTTTATCCCGTTCCGAAAGTGGATTCGGCGGTGCTGTTAGTTTCCTTGAATAGCCAACCGTATATTGTCCAAGAGCGTCTGTCAGTATTTTTTCGCTTGATAAAAATAGCTTTTGCCCAAAAACGGAAAACCATGCGCAATGCTTTGGCGGCAGGATTGGGATGGAAAACCGAACGTGTTCAAATGCTTCTAGAAAAAGCACAAATTGATTCTAGCCGTAGAGCGGAAACGCTATCGCTGCAGGAATGGAGTACCTTAGTTAATGCTTTTTTGGAAGATTAGGGCTTGTGATTTATGATATAATTTGACCAATAAAGGATTAATCAGCCTTACTTTGGTTTTTTTTTTCTGGTTGGGAGGATTCATTAGTGAAGCAGTGGTTTTCATTTATCACAGGGTTGATAGCGGTGCTTTTGGCGGTTAATACCGTCAATGCTTATGGTGAAAAGAGAGATTTACCGACATCATTGCAATATCTTGCTCCACTGCCGGCAACTAAGCCGGATGCAAGTTTAGTGGAAGTACCTTTCTTTTATGGAAAAGTAATTACTGAACAAGCTCCTATATACAGCAGCATTGATGCAGCAAAATCAAATAAAGCAAACCAAGCTTCGCGGATATTAAACATTGGATTAAGAAAATTAACCTATGTCTCCTATCAAAATGTGCAAGAGCTAGATAATAAAAAGTTTTATGAAATTGGCAAAGGTGAATGGATGACAGGCAATGATTTACATAAAATTACGCCATCATCCTTCCAAGGTTTGGTCTTTTGGAAAACACCAACCAATGATTTTGGGTGGATTGTAAAACCGGTGTCGCCTTCTATATCTCCCGGAGAACAACCATCATCTGCGGAACCAAAATTACCTCAATACAAAGTAGTACCCATTATGGCAACCAAAAAAGTGGGTGATGTTGAATGGACACAGATTGGCATTAGTCAGTGGGTGGAGAGCAGTGCCGTAGGGCGAGTAATGATTAATACTCAGCCACCAGCCGGGGTAAATTCATCAAGATGGATAGAAGTCAATCTAATGGAACAGACTCTTAGTGTTTATGAGAATCAGCGATTGATCTTTGCTACTTTGGTATCAAGCGGTGGAGAAGGGCATTGGACTCGGCCGGGTGTTTTCCAAATTCGCGAGAAAAAAGAAGCAGAAACCATGAAGCTTTATGATCCTTCTTTTGTGGATAGCTATCTCTTGGAAGATGTACCTTGGACGATGTATTTTGATCAAGAGCGAGCTTTGCATGGCGCATACTGGCATAATTATTTTGGACTTGCCGCCTCACGCGGTTGTGTAAATTTATCCAATGGTGACGCGCATTGGCTTTTCAATTGGGCTAAGGTTGGAGACTATGTTTACGTTTGGGATCCTTCCGGCAAAACTCCTACCGACCCAAGCTTATATGATCAAGGGGGAGCGTAAAATTTGCGGTATGTTGACACTCTTTGAGAAAATCATATTCATCCTCTTATTGATTGTTTCAATCATGCTTACATTACGCGGTGTTCGTATTATGATTGGATGCATTAATAGTGCGCAAGGCAAAGTTGACTGGAAGAATGCTTGGCATTCTTTAGCCAAGGCTTTCATTAATACGATTTCTCTAAAACCAACATTCCAGATGCGAACAATGACAAGCATATTTCACGCCTTTGTGGCTTGGGGCTTTATGTTTTATTTGATCGTTAATATTGGTGATATACTGCAAGCATTTATTCCTGATTTTATTTTTCTGGGTAATGGATGGGTTGGCAATATTTATCGTTTGGCGGCAGATATGATGAGCGCGGGTGTGCTGCTCGGTATGCTTTATTTTATTATCCGACGCTTCATTGTAAAGCCAAAAGAG
Organism: Anaerolineales bacterium; assembly: GCA_034429745.1. Taxonomy (GTDB): domain Bacteria; phylum Chloroflexota; class Anaerolineae; order Anaerolineales; family DRKV01; genus JBAXBF01. The sequence goes on along the minus strand of DAOUFY010000051.1, from coordinate 6,947 downwards.
ATGCAATGCCGTTCGACGACTTTATTCAGTCAAGAAGCAAAAATAGGCATTCAACGAGATTCCAGCATTGTTGCTGCCTTTATCGTGCTCCATGTGGGAGCGCGGTGGTGGGAGCAAAGCCTGGTTTTAGCTCAACACCGAGAAAAAGTTGACTTGTGGCAACCGCTTGCCCAGCAAATATCAATGCTATGGCAAATGTTGCCCATTCCTACCCTCATTGTATTAGAACATACAGCGTTTTGGTTAGCTATTGGTTCTATCTTGCTTTTTTTGCCTTACTTCCCTCATTCAAAGCATATACATATCTTTTTCGCACCACTGAACTTTTTACTGAAGCCCCAGCGACGTTCGATGGGTGAGCTTGCCCCCATTAATTTTGAGGATGATAAGATAGAACAGTTTGGCGCAACCCAGCTTACAGATTTAGGTTGGGAACAAATCATGGATGGCTATGCTTGCATTATGTGTTTCCGCTGTCAAGAGGTGTGCCCAGCTTACGCAAGTGGAAAAAGCCTTTCTCCAGCGGCGCTGGAAATTAACAAACGATATGTATTAAACTCCTATGGTTTCCAGCTAGCTGAGGGCAAATGCAAGGAGGTAAAGCTAACCGAATACCTCATCAGCGAAGAGGCAGTATGGGAGTGTACAGCATGTGGGGCTTGTATTCAAGTTTGTCCGGTTGGCAATGAGCCAATGCGCGATATTTTGGATATAAGGCGTGCTCTTGTACTTATGGAAAATCGTTTTCCTCAATCATTTCAGGTTGTCTATCGCGGGCTTGAACGAAGTGCAAACCCTTGGGGTTTGCCACCTGAAGAACGCTGTGCTTGGGCAAAGGATATTCATATTAAGACCATTGAAGATAATCCACATCCTAAACTATTATGGTGGGTAGGATGTGCGCCAGCTATAGATGCACGCGCTCAAAAGACAGCCATTGCTTTTGCAAAACTATTAAATGGGGTTCAAGCCGACTATGCTATTTTAGGTGAACAAGAAGCTTGTACTGGCGATGCAGCTCGTAGATCGGGGAGGGAAGATATTTTTTATGAATTGGCTTTGCGGAATATAGAAACGCTAAGCGAGGTAGCGCCGCAGCGCATTGTAACGACTTGCCCGCATTGCTTCCATGTGTTAAAAAACGAGTATGCGGTATATGGCGGTAAGTATGAAGTGCTTCATCATACCCAACTAATTCATGAGTGGGTAAGAGAAGGGAAGTTGAAGTTAAAAGCACCGACTGATGATGGTGTTGTAACTTACCATGATCCATGCTACCTTGGCAGGCAGAATGGGGTCTTTGACGCAGCAAGGGAAATATTGCAACATGCTGCAGCCAAATATGCTGAATTGCCTTACTCCCGAGCGTTGTCTTTTTGTTGCGGTGCCGGCGGTGCTCAAATGTGGAAGGAAGAGACACCCAATACCGAGCGGGTGAGCTGGAAAAGGTTAGAACAAACAAAACAAAGCGGCGCTTCTGTTCTAATGACTGCCTGCCCATTTTGTTTAACTATGTTAAGTGATGCGGCCCAGAGCCAAGCAGACTCATTACAAGTGGTTGATATTGCAGAATGGATAATGTTTTCAACAGATGATAGACCAATGCAAGGGGAAACTTGACAGGTAAAACCTGCTTTGCTAAAATCAAAGCAGTCTTTTAATGGTTTGCAGATAGAGTATTAATTGCAATGTATATTGTATTGTAATAAAAAAATAAAATAATTGTAAAAAGAAAAATTAAGGAGAAAAACCATGGCTTCACTTCCAACCATTAAAATTGGACATTTAAAGTTAACTGATCACTTGGTACTTGGAGTCACCAAGGCAAAACTTGAAAGTGGGGAAGAAAAGTTTAATTACCTAAATTTGGAGACACAATACTTTCCTGGCTGGAATCCGTTAAAGGATGCGTTGAAAGAAGGAAGTGTTGATGCAGCTTTTATCTTAGCCCCATTAGCAATGGATTTATTTTCCGCGGGAGCGAAAATACGCTTGACGTTGTTTGGACATCGGGATGGCAGTGTAATTATTAAAAACAAACGCGCCAATATCCAAAAAATCGAGGACTTCAAAGGTAAAACAGTGCTCATTCCCCATTACCTTTCCATCCATCATCTGATATTCGACAGATTGCTGAGAGAAAAGGGTCTAACCGTTGGAATTGGTAAAGACGTAACATTTGAAACTGTGGCGCCCTCTGAAATTCCTGAAATTATGGCTTGGGATGAGGAAGGCAAGATTGGGGGATTCATTGTGGCAGAGCCTTACGGTTCACAGGTAGTTTTAGAAGGCAATGGAGAAGAGTTTGCCTTGTCGAAGGATATATGGCCTAATCACCCATGCTGTATCGTTGTGATGAAAGAAGAAATCATCGGCAAATATCCGGATGCTGTACACGAGTTGGTGAATAGTTTTGTGAAATCCGGAACTTTTATAGAAAATAATCCCGATGAAGCGGCAAAAATTGGAGCAAAGTTCTTAGACCAAAAAATTGAGGTGGTCGAACGGGTATTGAAGAACAAGCATGTTTCTACTGGGGAATTGTATCCATCTCTGGAACCACTGGAAGCAATGCAGAATTATCTGACGAAAGTTATACCGGTAATGACGAGCAAAATTGACCTTGAAGCGTTTGTTGACACTCGTTTTGCAAAAGAAGCTGGAGCAAAGTAGGATTATATTGACTAGAGCTGGCGGGGAGGAATTAATGGCAAATCCATATCTGATCGAAGTTGATGAATTAGCTGAAAAATTAAACGATCCACTATTGTATCTGATTGATACACGCGATGCCATAGACTATAATAAATCTCATATTCCCGGGGCGATAAATATCAGTGAATTTTTCACATATTTATGTACAGCTGGCTCAGGGGGGTTGCCGGCAATGGTGCGTCATTTTACGTCTTGGCTTAGCTTCGCTGGATTAACTCACGAGCACCATGTGGTGTTCTACGAAGATGCTATGGATAATGGGTATGGACAATCCTGCCGGGGGCGTTTTATGCTAAAGTACTTTGGCACGCCGGATGTGAAAGTACTGCACGGAGGATTTCGCGCTTGGGTTAGAAAGAATTTACCAACGACAAAAGAAGAACACTTTTATGAACCATCCAATTTTGTACCTAACATAGACCCTAGTGAAATGGTAACCACAGAAGAAATGCTGGCAGCAATAGGAAATCCCAATATTATTATTGTTGACTGCCGGGATCGAGCAGAGTGGTTAGGAGCGAGTTCATCCCCTTATGTGATAGATTTTTGCCCCAGAAAAGGACGCATTCCCGGCGCAAAATGGATCGAGTGGTATCGCATGATGAAAACAGTGCATGGAATACCGTATTTTAAATCCCCAGAAGAGATATTGAGTATTGCTGGAGAAGTAGGTATAACAAAGGATAGTACGGTCTATTTATATTGTTTTAAAGGGGCTAGAACATCAAATATGTTGCTCGCGCTAAAGTTGGCTGGTGTGAAAAATGTAAAAAGCTATTTCAGCGGCTGGAATGATTGGTCGCGAGATCCATCTTTGCCCATTGAGGAAGGTTACCCAGAAGATGAAGACTAATCAACATGCAAAACCCCTAACTGGTGCTCAGATACGTCAATCATTCATTGATTTTTTTATAGCTCATCAGCATACTTTTGTGCCTTCTGCGCCTTTAGTACCTGGAGGTGATCAAACATTATTATTCACAAACGCTGGTATGGTGCAGTTTAAGGATGTGTTTTTAGGTACCGATAAGCGCTCATACACACGGGCGGTTAATTCACAGAAATGTATGCGGGTAGCTGGCAAACACAATGATCTAGATGATGTGGGGCGCGATGATACTCATCATACATTTTTTGAAATGCTCGGCAATTGGTCTTTTGGAGATTATTATAAAAAAGAAGCCATAGCCTGGGCATGGGAATTGTTGACGGAAGTTTGGGGTTTGCCTAAAGATAAATTATGGGCTACATGTTTTAAGGACGAAAAGGGTGAAATACCCACTGATGAAGAAGCAGCAAATTATTGGCTTGAGCAAAAGGGTATGGACCCTTCTCATGTGCTGTTTTTTGGAAGAAAAGACAATTTTTGGGAAATGGCAGAAACAGGTCCCTGTGGTCCTTGCTCTGAGATCCACATTGATCGGGGACCTGAGGCTTGTAATAAGCAGCATGAGCCGGGACATGTCTGCCGGGTAAATGGAGATTGCGCTCGATTTTTAGAATTATGGAATTTGGTATTTATTCAGTATAACCGCCTTAGTCAAAGTGAACTTGAGTTATTACCCGCAAAACATGTTGATACAGGAATGGGGTTGGAACGGATCGTTTCGATTTTACAAGGTACAAGCTCAAACTATAAGACCGACTTGCTTTCGCCAATCATGGCTGCTATTCAACGGCTCACTAAGCATACTGATGAGGAAAGAACTCGATTTATTACTCCATATCGGGTAATTACTGATCATGCACGCGCAGCAGCTTTCCTGATTGCAGATGGTGTTGTACCGGGAAATATCGGTCGAAATTATGTGTGTCGGATGATTGTTCGGCGGGCAGCAAGATTTGGGACAAAAATTGGCTTAAACGACCCGTTTCTTGCTAAAGTAGCGGATACAGTTATAGATACTTATGGTGATTTTTATCAAGAGTTGCGGCAAAACAGAACAGCAATATTAGACAGTCTAACGCGTGAAGAAGAACAATTCCATCGTACTTTAGAAAGCGGGTTGTCTCGATTAGAACAGGTGCTGGAAAGAGCACAAATAAAGAATGAAAAAGTCATTAGTGGAAAAGTGGTTTTTGATTTATATGCTACGTATGGACTTCCGTTAGAACTAGTAAAAGACATTGCTGAAGAACAAGGTTTGGCTATTGAAGAAGCTGGCTTTCATCAAGCGATGGAAGAGCATCGCATCGCATCCGGCGCGGGAGCCTTTGGTGATATGGATGCCACCAAGGTGGAAACGTATCGTCAAGTCTTTGATGATTTGGTGGCACAGGGAGCTCTCTCTGTCGAGGGAGTGCGATATAACCCTTATAGTTCGCTGAGGTTTCCATCAAAAATAGTGGCTATGATAAAAAATAGCAAATCGGTTGTCGAGGTTAAAGAAGGAGATACGGTAGAGGTATTGCTTCCCGAAACAAGCTTTTACCTTGAAGCCGGAGGACAAGTCTCTGATACAGGAGTGATTTACAGCGAGAAAAAAGGGTGGAAAATACTCGTAGAAAATATGCGTAAACCTGCTGCCGGTGTGATTGTTCATTACGGAAAAGTACTTGCTGGAAACCCGCAGGTTGGTGATGATGCAATTGCAGAAGTGGATTATAAGAGAAGAAAATCAATTGAGAGAAATCATACCGCCACTCACTTACTTCACGCTGCATTGCGTGAAATCATAGGACCCCACGCACGTCAGGCAGGTTCGTTGGTTGCTCCTGATCACTTGCGCTTTGATTTTACTCATCCACAAGCTTTAACCCAAGAGGAATTGGATCAAGTAGAACAAAAAGTCAATGAGCAGATTCTAAAAGGGTACCCATTAAAGGTGGAAATAAAACCACTTGAACAAGCTAGGGCAGAAGGGGCCATGGCGCTATTTGGTGAAAAGTATGCGGATGTCGTGCGTACGATTGCCATTGGAGATGATACTCCTCTTTCTTATGAGCTTTGTGGTGGTACCCATGTAGAAGAAACTAGCGATATTGGAATATTTATTATCACTAGTGAAGGTAGTGCTGCAGCCGGAATTAGACGTATAGAAGCTATTACAGGATATAAAGCCTATCAATATGTTCAACAAATGCGTCATACCTTGCGCTCAGTTTCAAAGATGATGGGGACTACAGCAGATTTGCTTTTGGATAAAACTAAAGCAACTTTAGAAGAACTTGCAGAAGTGAAAAAGGATGTGCAGCAGCTTCAGCAACAATTTGCTTTATTGCAATTGGAAGACGCGCTTGAAAAGCCTTCTTTGGTAAATGACATTCACGTGTTAACGGCTACGATAGAAAATGTTGAGGTAGATGTTTTACGCATGTTGGCTGATCGGTTTAGGCAAAAGTACCCTCAAAAAAGTGTTGCTGTGCTTGGCAGTGTATCCAATGGCAGCCCGATTATTGTTGCATCTCTTACCGAAGACTTGGTGAAACAAGGATATCATGCCGGTGATTTAGCAAAGGCAGTTGCGAAACCATTGGGGGGTAGTGGAGGAGGAAGGCCAACATTAGCTCAGGCGGGTGGAAAGGACGCTTCTAAGCTAAAAGAAGCAATCCACCTCACTTTGGAATGGGTTAAAGCTAAGCAGGCAGGCTAAAATAGAAGATAGAACCAACATTCGGTTCAGATTTAAGCCAAATTTTTCCGCCATGCAATTCTACAATGCGTTTGCATACGGCTAAGCCTATTCCTGTGCCATCTATTTCAGAGCGAGAATGCAATCGAGTAAATAGAAAGAAAATACGTTCTTGGTCGTTCTGGTCTATACCGATGCCGTTATCTTGCACGCTGAATATCCATTGGGAATCACTCTTTTCAGCACTTATATGGATTTGAGGATCTACATTTGGTTTTTGATATTTAATAGCGTTTGTAATCAAATTCAGCAGCAAGCGATAAAGCAGAGTAGGCTGCCCTTTTACAAAGGGCAATGGATCATGAGTGATGTGAGCATTTTTTAGTTGAATTGTCAGATTGAGATCGAGGAGAACGCGCTGCAATACATCTTCTAAAGAAATAAGTTCAAAGTTTGCCTCTGTTTTAAGAATGCGGGAATATTCAAGAAGATCTTTGATCATGCGCTGCATTCGTTCAGCCCCGCGCGAGATATTTTGGAGAATTGTTTTGGCATTGTCATCAAACTGATCTTTATATTGTTTTTGGAAAATTTCTATATAGCTTTTTACCTTGCGTAATGGTTCTTGCATATCGTGAGATGCAACATACGCGAAAGTTT
>DAOUFY010000050.1:0-17454 GCA_034429745.1 Anaerolineales bacterium | reverse complement strand
TTATTGTTGCTGCTAAAAGCACTTCCTTTAGAAAAAAGAAATCTTGCTCTTCACTTTTAATGATTTTTAAAAATTCAGGCATTGCTCTTATACATTTTCTATTACCTAATACTTGAGCAGCAACGTTTCTTCGTTCACTAACAGGATGGTATAACGCTGAAAGTAATTTATCCTCAAACTCAATTTCTGAAAAATATTGAAGCTCCGCCCCACAAAATGGACAAATTGCCTAATTGCCTTTCAGTTCTTTCCAGCAATTTGAACAATAATAAGTTAACATGATTAAAAAAGCAATTACTACGATATATCTTATAAAGAACGTTCGCGGCAATTGAGATTTAAATCATATTACCTATTGCCGCGAACGCATTATTAAAATTTACCGTACAAATGCCTTTCTGCCGGCATACACTGCCGCTTCCCCTAAATCTTCTTCAATTCGCATTAATTGGTTATACTTTTCTAACCTTTCACCTCGGCACGGCGCACCGGTCTTTAGGTGCCCTGTTCCCATTGCTACAGTAAAATCTGCAATAAAGCTGTCAACCGTTTCACCAGAGCGATGAGATACCATCGCTCCCCAGCCGGCTTTGCGAGCTAATTCGATTGTTGCTATGGTTTCTGTCAATGTTCCAATTTGATTGAGCTTAATCAGTACAGCATTAGCTACATTTTCTTTAATCCCGCGAGCAACGCGTTCGACATTCGTAACAAACAAGTCATCACCTACTAATTCAATCTTATCGCCTATAGTTTGATTTAATAATTTCCAACCTTCCCAATCATCTTCAGCCAAACCATCCTCTAATACAACGATCGGATATTTCTTTACCCATTCTTCGTACATTGCGACCATTTCAGATGAGGTTACTTTCTTCCCTTCAGTCCGCAGATGATATAATCCATCTTCATAAAAACCACTTGATGCAGGATCTAAGGCTAATGAAATTTCATCTCCTGGTTTATAACCAGCTTTTTCTATCGCTTTTAGAATTAACTCTACAGCTTCAGCGTTCGTTTTCAAGGCGGGTGCAAATCCACCTTCATCTCCCACACAAGTTGAATATCCGCTCGATTTTAATACACCTTTAAGAGCTTGATATACTTCACTTCCCCAACGCAATGCCTCCCGAAAACTAGGAGCTCTAACTGGTGCAATCATAAATTCTTATACGTCTGTGCCTTGCCAATTTGCATGCACGCCACCGTTCAAAATATTAAACATTGGCACAGGCAACAATCGTGGATTCACTCCTCCTAAATAACGATAAAGCGGTAACCCCACTTCTTCAGCAGCAGCCCGAGCTACTGCCAAACTGACACCCAAAATTGCATTTGCCCTTAACTTGCTTTTATTAGGAGTGCCATCAAGATCAAGCATAGCTTTATCCACAGCAGCTTGATCAAGAGCTTCTGTATTTATTAATGCCGCTGCAATTTTTTCATTAACATTTTTTACAGCTTTCAGCACTCCTTTTCCTCCATAGCGAGATTTATCACCATCTCGCAACTCTATAGCTTCATGTACACCTGTAGAGGCACCTGAAGGAACAGCCGCTCTACCAAAAGCTCCACTTTCAAGAGTTACTTCAACCTCAACAGTAGGATTGCCTCGCGAATCTAATATCTCTCGACCGTATATTTGGATAATTTTACTCATCTCTTTTTTTCCTTTCTAAAAATTAAATTTTTTCTCAATTAGCACAAACAAAAAAACCTCTACCCTCTTATCATCATTGGGTAGAGGCTATCAGCCATTCATGGCAGTTTATTAATTCAAGCGAGCCTCACCGCTTTTACCATATAATTCTATCACGGCATAAATGGCTGTCAAGCTTTTCTTTCGGAATAGGTTCCGATTTTGCTCTCTCAAAAGCATGCCGTACCTCTTTATCAACTTCCTCTTCAATATATTGACGCTTTTCTTTTTCAATATGTTCCGAAAGATATTTTACACAATCATATTGATTTGTTAGTAGTTCAAGTTCTTTGGTTGAACGGGTATCATCTCCTTTTGAATGCGGTCCTAGCCGATAAGTATGTAAAATCAATGCATGCGGGCTTCTTTGTTCACGAATCTTCTCTACCAAAGAACTAGCGTGAGAATATATCTCATTTACATCAATGGTTTCCAACTCCATAACCGGAATATCAAAAGCTTCAAAACGCCTTCTCATACTGCCGGCGATACTCATGGTTGTCGGTGTAGTTTGGGCAATTCGGTTATCTTCTACGATGAATAATATCGCTAACCTCCATAGAGAGGCAAGATTCAAAGACTCGTAAACAACACCTTCGCCAAGCGTACCATCCCCAATAAAAGCTGCAACAATAGCAGAATGTTTTAGCTGCTTTTCTGCAAAAGCCATCCCTACTGCGCAGGGTATCATGCCACCTTGAATTCCATTAGCATAAAAATTCTTCCAATGCAAGTGTTGGGAGCCAGCCCAGCCTTCACAGACGCCGCTTGATTTTCCCATGAGCTCTGCGAAGAGAGCTGTCATGTCTCCTCCATAGGCTAAAAAATGCCCATGACTGCGATGGTTGCTAATAACGATATCCTCTTCTCTTAAGGCATTGATTACCCCAACTGCATTTGCTTCTTGTCCCAAGCACGTATGAGTAGTGCCGCTAAAAAGTCCTTGCGAGAAACCTTCTAAAACCATCTGTTCAAAACGACGGATACGATAGATTTGCTGATAGAAAAAATCCAAATCCTTCATATAAAATGGAGTATAACACAACATAAACCAGATGGTATAATCAAAATATGAGCCAAGGTACAATGAATCAACGGCAGGTATTTCTAATAGGCATTATCATACTATTGATTTGGTTGACTCTTTTAGCTTGTGCTTTTCCGTATAAAATTATTGCTCTCCTCCGCAGTGCCACCTCTACACCTTTAATGACCTTGACTTTCCTGCCCTCTGATACACCCACGCCTTATCCGCCAACTCCAACCTATACACCATCCCCTGTAACACCCACTGAAGCCCCTACATTAGAAGAACCAACAATAACAGATACTTTGCGCCCAACCGTAGCAACTTTTTCACCACCGACTGCTTATTATACCTACGTCCCTCCATTGAGCGCCCCAATCCTTATCGCACCTAAGGACGTCTCCGGCAAGATGCGCCCTTATTATGAATGGGTGCCGGTTACGAATGCCACTATTTATATTCTGTGGGTATGGATGGTTGACAGCAATGGCAACCGATCTGTTCAAGTGATTTTTGAAAAGTACTTAGCTTCTCAGGTATGTAACCCGCCTGGTGTTACCAACAAATGCCTTGTTCGTCCTGATGTACAGCTGCTCGAAGGTCGCATGTATGAATGGTACATGCAAGCCTATGGTCCGCCGGGTTACAGCGAATTAAGTGCAGTGGCATCTTTTAAAGCAGCTCAAATTACAGATACTCCAGGTCCAACCTTATCACCAACCATTACCCCTACTATACCCATTACTGCCACGGTCATCGCTCCTGTTACTGCTATCCCATGTGGACATGCTCTTTCTGTAGCATTAGATGTTAATAATATATATTTTAGTGATAATAATATATTGTTAAAATATTCAAAGCCGCCTACACCTTCCCCTGATCAAACTCTAGTCGCAACTGCTAACATCGTTGACATTTTTATCAATAACGTTTCTGCTGCACCAACCATCTATGTGGCAGCAGAAAACAGTGGACTTTTATATACTGATGAAAATTTGTCAAGTTTTTCCACTCCTTCCCCAGAGTGGACACCCGCCACTCACGGCAAAGCCATAGGAGTTACAGTGAAGGAACCCTATGCCTACGTCGCTGCTAACGATAAAGGCGTTCGTATCATTGATATTTCTATTTCTCCACCTAAAGAACTGGACTACTTTCCATCCTCCGGAAATGCTTACGCTGTGAAGCATGATGATAATTTCCTATATATTGCCGCGTCCACAGCCGGCTTGCGCATTCGACCGCTATATTCACCGGGCGGAGTACCGCCGGAAATAGGGGCATGTGATACACCTGGCTCAGCTTTTGATGTGGCAGTGTATTCCCCCTCAGCTACCGTTAAATATGCCTATGTTGCTGATTATCAACGTGGGATTTTCATTGCTGATGTTTCCAATCCCTCGAATTGTAAGCAAGTAGGCTCTTTCAATACTCAAGGAGAAGCGCGAAGTTTAGCCATTGATTCTACAGCAAAACGTCTATACATTGCCAACGGAAGCAAAGGATTATTGGTTTTAGACCTCAGTGATCCCAAAAAACCGCTACCCTACCAAATGGATAATACCGTTTACGGCTATGATATTGCTATTGATGACAATTATATTTACCTGGCTGCCTATTCAAATGATTTGATAATCTATCCGAAGTAATGCAATGAAAATTGTATATTTGTTATTTTCTTTCACATATCTATTTTTATTAGCATGTTCATTACCTTATATGGCTGCGGTTTTACTCAAAGAGCCAACACCTGTTATAACAGCTTCTAGATCAATCACTGAGACCGTTACCCCTTCTCAGTCTGATACTTCAATCACTCCCTCTTTGACCCCAATCCCACCAACAGCATCTCCTTCTGAAACCCCAACCACAGTGCAAGAGACTGCTACTCCCATCCTTCCCCCATGGACACCAAGTAATAGTCAGCCAACCTATGCTTCTCAGCTTATTCTAGTGGAACCATGGTTAACCGCACCGCCCTATCCGGTTGGTACACCCAACCGCACCCGCCCTACTTACCGTTGGTCAGCTGTTCCAGGAGCTGAACAATACGCACTATGGGTTTGGCTCTTAGATAAATATGACCAAAAGAAGGAATTGGTTATAAATCAACGCCACCTAGCTTCTTCTATATGCTCATCCACCGAATGCTCAGTCAAACCCCAAGTAACTCTTATCGAAGGCAGAAAATATGCTTGGCAAGTCCAAGCTTATGGAGATGAAGGAAGCAGCCCTTTAAGCAGCTTATTCACCTTTATTGCTCTAGGCATAACAGAAACACCAGGACCAACTGCTACAATTACCCCTACCAGCACAAGCGGTACTGCCACTCCTACACCTTTTATTGCAACTGCAATTTCACCAATTAATATCATCCCATATCCTACTCTCTCTTATGCACGTTCGGTTCATGTAATAAGCGACAAAAACATATTGCTTATTGGAGATAATGATAGTTTAAAACTATTTTCTTTAGATCCATATGATCCTCAATTAATATCTCAAATTGATGGTTTGCAAAATCCCATCAATGATATTGAGACTGTTTTGGGTTTAAACGGAGAAGATTATGCTTTTCTAGCAGCTTACGACTTCTATGAGGTTGATATCACGGACATAGACAACCCTACTATTATTTCTCTTTCACCAAATTGGGATCAATCTATATATGGAAAAGCACTTGGGGTGCTTTATCATAGAAACTATCTATATGTTGCAGCCGATACAAAAGGGGTTCGGATATTGGATCCTATACCTGGTGTAATATCAGATAAAGGATCCTTCACCGCCCCATCTAATGCTTATGGTTTAGGTGCATATCAAGGATATATGCAAAATGTAAAACAGAACATATACATTGCTGCCAGTAGCAAAGGTTTGCGTATCCGTCCATTATATGATGGGTCAATTAAAAACGAAACTAGTGCATGTGATACCCCCGGCTCAGCTTACAATGTCGCTGTTGGTTCTTATGATAATGATATTTCTCAATATGTGTTTGTGGCTGACTTTCAAGGAGGAATAAGAGTCTTGGATATTTCAAGCGACAACGCTTGTGTGGAAAAAACTTGGTTTAATACGCAAGGTTATGCAATGGATGTTAAACTGCTTTGTGAATCGTGGGCTGCGCCCTCATCTCCTAATGGCATAACCAATTTTGCATATGTAGCAAATCGCAATAATTTTCTCATACTGGATATAACCAACCCTCTTAAACCTAAACCATATGCTATTTATCCCAATGCAAATGTAATGGATATAGCTCTTGATGTAGTTGCAGGAGGTATAGTTACCATTTATGCCGCTGCCGGGCAAGATGGCATACTTATCTTTGAGCAAAATTTAAATGATCTAAATATTGAATACATTAACTCATACTGTAGAAATCCATAATAATATACTTATGAACCGAGACTACTTCAGATTAGTTTTATGCATCTTCACTCTTTTTCCTATTATTTTATTGTCATGCAACATAATTCAGCAATTTTCTGAAATTCATCCAAAAGACAAAGAAATACCTCAACTTACCCTTACCATTCCAGCTATTGATTATTATGCAACAGCTCTAGTTAATCTTAGTCATCAACTTACCGCTGATGCAAACAAAATTCAACAATCGCCAACGCCTACAATAACTCCCATACTCTTATTGACATCAAATACCCAAATCAACTCTCCAACCGATAATCCTTTTCCCCCAAATGACTACGTTTCTCAATTGGAACCAAACCAAGGATGGAGTTATTCAGAAGAGTTATATAGCGGCATTAGAGGTCCCTCTAATCGCGCCCCTTTAACATATTGGAGATATGGTCCTCAAAACTGGGGATTAGTTAAAGGATACGAACTCTGCAATGAGGGTGCATTCCAATCTCCCATTGATATCATCTCACAAACCGCAAAACCTTCATCTTTGAATATTTTCATTAACTATCAAGCAGCTGATATTCAATTGATGAGCAACGAATTTACTTTTCAAGCTGATGTGCCCCCTTCAAGTTATCTTTATTGGCAAGATATTCCTTTTGAGCTGTTGGATTTTACCTTTCATAGTCCCTCCGAACATACTATTGAAGGGTTAAAATATGACATGGAAATTCAATTTTTTCATCAAGCTGCTGATGGGAGACAGCTTATCCTTAGTGTGCTTCTGGTCAAAGGTAAAGAAAACCCGGCGCTTCAAACACTCTGGGCAAATTTACCGCCCCCACCATTCAATATGCGGAAGATTAATCAATATAACCCCATCTTTTTACTTCCTCACGAACGCACCGCCTTTATTTACCAAGGATCTCTTACAACCCCACCTTGCTTCGAGGATATAACTTGGATAGTTTTCAAAGAACCTATGGAATTAAGTTCAAGCCAACTGCAAGCTTATCGAACACTCTTTCCAGCCAACGCCCGTCCCTTGCAACCATTAAACAATCGAGAAATTCAACTCATTGAAGTAAAAAATAAAGAACCACTTCCCTAAATATTATGATAATATTTAATAAATCCTTTTCTTACAGGAGAAAACGCTCATGCAAAACCTTCATGTATCAAAACACCCCCTAATTGCCCATAAATTGACAATATTGCGAGATAAAAATACATCTACCCGCCAATTTCGAGAATTGGTGCGAGAATTGGCTTCTTTGCTTTTCTATGAAGCTACTGCCGATCTAGCTACCAGCCCGATCCAAATCGAAACTCCACTTGCTCCTTATCAAGGACAAGAGGTAAAAGAAAAAATCGGATTAGTGCCAATACTACGTTCTGGTTTAGGCATGGTGGATGGAATCCTTGAATTGGCGCCGGATGTACAAGTTTGGCATATCGGTTTATATCGAGATGAACGAACATTGCGTCCTGTTGAATACTACAACAAACTTCCTATTGAACCAACAGTAAGCGTATGCTTAATTCTTGATCCGATGCTCGCTACCGGCGGATCAGCTGTCGCAACCGTTGATATCCTGAAACGTTGGGGAGTAAAGAAAATTAAATTTGTCGGTATTATTGGCGCCCCAGAAGGCTTAAGCCTAATGGAAGCTCACCATCCTGAAGTGCCCATTTATTTAGCTGCAGTTGACGAACGCCTCAATGAAAATGGGTATATTTTACCAGGTTTGGGTGATGCAGGTGATCGTCAATTTGGCACAGCATAGCATTTTTTATAGGGTGGAATGGATACTTCTCAAGTAATTACTATTGAAAGACATATTCTCGAATCAGAGCGCCTTCATCCTACAGCAACCGGACAATTTACAAATTTGCTTTACGACATCGCTTTAGCCGGAAAAGTGATCGCTAGTCAAACAACAAAAGCTGGGCTTACCCAAATCCTCGGCCGCACAGGAGAAAAGAACGTTCAGGGTGAAGAGGTGATGAAACTTGACGCTTTTGCCCATTATACAATTCAAAGACTAAATATTCATACAGGACGTGTTGCTGTAATGGCATCTGAAGAAGAAAAAGATATCATACAAATCACTCCGCCTTACGAATCTGGCAAATATGTATTGGTCTTTGATCCATTGGATGGCTCATCCAATATTGATTATAATGTTGCAATTGGTACAATTTTTGGTATTTATGCACGCCTAAGTTCTGGGGGACCCGGCACTCTTGAAGATTGTTTGCAGCCAGGAAAAAATTTATTGGCTGCAATTTACTTGGTTTACGGCTCAAGCACTATGCTTGTGTACACTACCGGACACGGCGTTCATGGATTCACCCTTGATACATCCATAGGTGAATTTCTGCTTTCCCATCCTAATATAAAAATCCCCGAAAAACCGCGATACTACTCAGCCAATTTAGGCAACCGCAAAAAATGGAGTCAAGGTGTACAGCGCTATACTGCTTACCTTCAGGGTGAAGAAAATAGTGATCAAAGCTTATCTCTCAGATATGTCGGATCTTTAATTGCAGATTTTCATCGCAACTTGCTTGCAGGTGGCGTTTATTATTATCCTGCCGATAGTAGCAATCCACAAGGTAAGCTCCGACTGCTTTACGAGGCGGCACCCCTGGCATTTATTGCTCAACAAGCCGGTGGTTACGCGTCAGATGGAAAGCAAGATATCTTAGAGATTCAACCACAAACGCTTCATCATCGAACACCATTATTCATTGGTAACCGTTCTTTGGTTGAAAAAGCTGAAGAATACATCCAAAGATACGATTAAAACATATCTTTTCTCATGCGGTCACTTCATGAACTTAAACAGCTTCTTTCCCCCCAAGGGAAAGAAGCTTTGCTTGAGGCAGAAAAGTTAAATCCGAATGAAGAAAATTTTCTACAATGTTATCAAAAGTTAAGTAAAAAAATTTCACCTTCACTTGCTAGAACAGCTCTTGAGACCATTATCATCAGACAAAAAGCCATTCAAAGCAATAAATTCATCTTGCCAGAAAAAATGCTGTTTACTGCCCAAGCCTATGAACAGGCTTCGCAGCATCTCATCTCGCAGCATCGCGCTCAGCGATACCAAAATTGTTCTCAAATTATTGACGTGTGTTGTTCAATTGGCTGTGATAGCATAACCCTTGCCCAATATGGAGAGGTGATAGGCATTGATCTCGACCTTATTCGCTTATGCATAGCAGAATACAATTGCACCATCTGGGGAGCATATAAAGCTTTGATAGTGAAACACCTGCCTATTTTTATTCAAGCAGACGTAAGAAACCAACTCCCAATAAAACTAAATTCCCATTATGGAATTTTTTTTGATCCTAGCCGTCGCAATAATTCAGGTAGAGTAAAATCAATAGAGGATTATCAACCACCATTAAAGATAATTCATCATTGGCTGCCTATTACACAAAGAATTGGAGTAAAACTTTCACCGGCAATAGACTATCAAGATCTTTTACCATATCTCGAAAATGGTGCAGAAGTAGAATTTATTTCAATCCACAAGGAATTGAAAGAAGCTGTATTATGGTTAAATGAATTCAGTACAACTGTTCGGCGGGCTACATTGTTGCCAGATGGCTATACACTGGAAGAAAACTTTCCTTCTCCAAAACTACCCTTGTCGAAACCTTTAGATTATCTCTACGAACCGGATCCGGCTATCATACGAGCTCAGTTAATAGCAAAACTTGGTTGGAACATTGAGGGCTTTCAGTTAGATAAAGACATAGCCTATCTCACATCCCACAAGTTCGTTTCTACACCTTTCGCACAAATTTGGAAAATTGAAGATTGGTTTCCTTTTCAACTGAAGCGACTTCGTGCGTATTTAAGAAAACGCAATATTGGATCAATTGTTGTTAAAAAGAGGGGCTCTCCATGGCAACCAGAAACCCTTATTAAAGCCTTAAAACTTAACGGCTCAGATTCGTGCACACTATTCCTTACCCATAGTGAAGGAAAACCTATAGTTATCATTGCTCAACCTATTTTGTGATATGTTTTGTTCATTTTTCAAAATTAGCACTTGACATTGTATTTAAATTCTGCTATATTGTTATAAGAGGTCTTGTAAATTCATTGAGGTTTTAATATGGTTGAGTATATTCGTGGTTTACCAGGAGTATTTGGGTTAGTTTCACCAGCAGCCTATCGCTCGCAGGTAAACTACGATTCTAAGACTGAAGAAAGGCCTTCTCAGCTTGTTCAATCCAACCATTTAGTAGCAGGAGTTACCGTAACCATCTCTGAAGAAGCTTTGGCTATGTTACACGCCTATGGGCAGCATGGAAATCAGCATCAAGCATCCCAGCAAAACCCCCAAGATCAATCCACAACTGAACAAGAAACTCAATTGCAGAATTCTAATGATGACGGACAAAATTCCAATAGCTCTTCCCCTCTGGAGTTGACTGAAGAAGAAAAAAAGGAAGTAGAAAGGCTTAAAGCTCTCGATCGGCAAGTCCGAGCTCATGAGCAAGCTCACCTTGCTGCCGCCGGCAATTTAGCTACAAGTGGCACTAAATTTGAGTATAAAACTGGCCCGGATGGAAAGCAATACGCAGTTGCTGGAGAAGTAGAAATCAGCATGCGTGAAGGTAAAAACCCAGAGGAAACAATTCGAATCGCTGAACAAGTACAGCGAGCAGCTCTAGCACCAGCAGATCCTTCACCCCAAGATCGTCGCGTTGCAGCTGATGCTGCTAACAAAGCTATGCAAGCAAGAATGGAACTCCTCAAAGAACAAATCGAGAAATCATCCGTCAACATTTCAAATAATGCTGACAGTTCAGAAACCACGGATCAACAAATAGAGGCAGAAAACGTTAATAATGATGGAGCTATCAGTGATATAGCAACTATCACTACTCAAGAAGCAGCTCCTCAAATTCAACAAAATACATTCGCTCCAATCTTTAATGTTCCAACAACACCCAGCCAACAACAATCAAATCAATTTGCAGATCAATTATTTACAAACCCCCAAAGTTCAATCGAGGTTAGTATTGCTGATTCCGCCCAAAAAGCTTCGATCAATCTACGCGGCCGTCAAGAAATTGGTAAAATCAGCCGCGGTGAACGAGGCATATTTATGGGGATTCAATTCTCCACCTTTTCTATCCAAACTTAATTCTCCAGCACCTGAAGTACCAAACCTTTTAAATATTCCCCTTCCGGAAATGATAACCGAATAGGATGATCAGGAGCTTGCCACAAGCGAGTAAGGATCTGTGCCTCTACTTTTGCATCAACCGCAGCACCTGCAATTATTTTCTGGAATAACAAACTATCAACTCCTCCAGAGCAAGAAAAAGTAATTAATAATCCATTTGGCACTAATAACTTCAAAGCCAACAAATTAATATC
Source organism: Anaerolineales bacterium (assembly GCA_034429745.1). Taxonomy (GTDB): domain Bacteria; phylum Chloroflexota; class Anaerolineae; order Anaerolineales; family DRKV01; genus JBAXBF01. The sequence goes on along the minus strand of DAOUFY010000050.1, from coordinate 5,949 downwards.
TTTATAACCTCGAGAGGCTTTCTGTACTTGTGCTGAAGTAGGTGCAAATTTTGGGGGATCCACAATGATCAAATCAAATTGTTCGCCCTTATCTCTTAATTCTCGCAAATAGTAAAACACATTTTCTTCTTTAAACTCAATTCTCGAGTCATCAAAACCATTCAATAAAACATTTTCTTCAGCCATTTTCAGCGAATCCACCGAAGAATCAACAGCACACACTTTTTTTGCACCTCCCAATAAAGCAGCCAAACTGAATCCGCCGGTGTAGCAAAAACAATCCAATACCTTTTTTCCTTCAGATAATTCAGAAACTAACAAGCGGTTTAATCGCTGATCTAAGTAAAATCCTGTCTTTTGTCCTTCAAATATATTTACCCAATACTTAAGGACTCCCTCATAAATTTGAACGTTTTTAGATGGTGCTCCACGCAAAGACCCACATCTTTTTGGCAAACCCTCTAAACTTCTCACCTCAGCATCAGAGCGTTCATAAATACATTTTATTCCCTCTAAAGACATTAATTTTTCAGCAATAACTTCCCGCCAATATTCTGCCCCGGCTGTTAAGCATTGAAGGACAATGACATCATCATAACGGTCAGCTATAACACCCGGCAATCCATCTGATTCTGCATAAATGATTCGATAAGCATTAGTATTCCACTTAGAAACCTGTTTTATTCTCTGATTTATGGCAGCTTCAATTCGTTTTTCAAAGAATTGCTCATTAATTACCTCTTGTTCATCCCAACTCCATATTCTTGCTTGTATCTGAGAAATTGGACTAAAAGCTGCGTATGCCAAAAATTTTCTTTGAGCATCTAATACAATGACTGTATCGCCCATTTGTGGGTAACCTTCAATACTTTCTATCGCTCCTGAATAAATCCAAGGATGAAAACGCAGTACAGATTTTTCTCGACCCTTTTTTAGTATGATCTTCTTTTGAATAGTATTGTTCATACCTTTTCCTAAGCCTAATCAAAAAATAATTTAAACCATTATCAAATATTATTTAATACCTAATATTTTATCTAAAGCGTTACAATCCAAAGATTCAGCAACGATATCAGCCATTCGTTCCATGGCTCGTTCACGGTAATCTTTGAATTTAAAGTAATTTCCGGGTAATCCAAGCTCATTCAGCCAAGCCGTTCTTACAGAATCATTCTCAAACAAGCCATGAAGATATGTGCCAAATATTTGTCCATTTTCATTACTCGAACCATCAAATGCTTTACAACTCTCATAATTGCGATGTGTTATTTCAATCAAGGGATTTTCTGCTTCAGTACTTCCTAAATGAATCTCATACCCTTCAACAGTATTTCCTTGCAACTTTTTCCAGAAACCTTTATCACTAATAATTTTTCCTTTTGTAAGAGTTACGGTTTTATTCTTATTGAAAATGGTCTTATTTTTCAGCAAACCTAAACCTCGAATTTCTCCCTTCGTCGATTCAACATGGTAAGGATCAAAGATTTGCTCTCCTAGCATCTGATAACCCCCACATAATCCAACTACCGAACAATGTGATGCAGCACATTCTAAAATCCTATCTTTTAATCCGCTAATGTTTAGCCATTGCATGTCCTCGATGGTATTTTTCGAGCCCGGAATAATAATTGCTTTAGGATTGCCAAGCAACTCGGACTTATTGACATAACGTAAATGAATATCAGGTATCCATTTAAAGGCATCATATTCATCAAAATTACTAATGTGAGGTAATGCAATTATTGCAATATCAAACTTGCTTGTACTATATCCAGTATAATGTTCCAAATCTGCAGAATCCTCCTGAGCTACGCCATGGTCATTAATGTACGGAATAACACCCAACACAGGAAGCCGGCTTCGCTTTTCTATTATATCTATTCCATCCCGAAATAAAGATTTGTCCCCTCTAAATTTATTTACGATGAAACCGACGAGCAACCTGCGCTCATCATCTTCTAAAAGATAATGGGTACCTAATAACTGTGAAAAAATACCTCCCCTATCAATATCGCCAACTAACACACAGGGAGAGTGAGCATATTTCGCGATTGCAAAGTTTACAATATCATAACTTTTAAGATTCAACTCTGCTGCGCTGCCGGCACCTTCAATAAAAACAATATCTGCAGAATCTCGCAATTTATTAAAGCTTTGAATAATGCTTTCCCAAAGTTCATTTTTACATTGCAAGTATTCCTTAGCACTTAAGGTACCCCATACCTTTCCACGCACAATAACTTGACTATGTGAATCTGCCTCAGGTTTGAGCAATATGGGATTCATATCTACCGTTGGCTCAACCTTTGAAGCGTAAGCCTGCATCGCTTGAGCTCGTCCAATTTCTCCCCCTAGACATACTGCAGCATTATTGCTCATATTTTGGGCTTTAAAAGGTACAACTTTATAACCGCGTCGTGCATATATCCTGCATAAAGCTGTTACAAGGAAACTTTTTCCAGCAGATGAACTGCTTCCTAAAACCATTAAAGTTTTTGCTTTCAACTTGTTACCTTACCTCTTCAATAACGGATATTCTCGCTCCGCCTTTAACTACATTTACATTGAATACATTTTCTAATTTTTGGTGAATAGATCTTATCATGTATATGATCTCTTCAACCAACGTTTTCCGATTATCATAAAGAAGTCCAACAATGGTCCCACTATGTGCTCGGCACAAGCCTAATATTTTGTCTGACTTTAAATCAGATAAACAATAATCAATCAATGGATTAAATAATATCTTCTGGAATAATCTTGCGCTGAAGGTTGCCGCTGCACTGATCAAACTTATATCTTCATGTTTAATCCCTTCTTGAAGCATATCATAAGCTAAACGATGGTCAGCTGCCAAAGGATGTAAAATTTCATTCCAAGATCGGCAATTAAAGGTTACACTGTCTATTTCCCCCCCTGGATCAAGCACTAGCACACTTAGATATGGGGGCACACAACCAAGTTCTTGAAAAAAACTACCCTTTAAGTGGTCAATTAAGCAAAGTTGACTAAAATATGTACTATCAGTCGGCTCAATTCCAATGGCAATGGTAGTTGCCATTCTCGCATCCAATAAAGGTGCTCCGGAAATTTTGTTAATACCATATAACACAGCTCCTATATCAGCGGTGCTTGTTCCATAACCTCTTCCTGGCGGTATAGGAGAGTCTAACACCAAATTAATTGGTTGATCTATTTCCCATGTTTGGAGAGCCAGAGTAAAAGCCAAATTCGCTTTAGGTTTCAAATCATTCGTATGAGCTAAACAGTCAATCTTTCTTATTTCCGCTTTACTATACCTATCTATGGGGCAGGAGACTAGACAAGGAACTCCATCTAAAGAACCCTGAAACAATTCTCCACAAGTGTAGGGTACCATCGCAACGGTTTTTCTCACCAAAAATTTTCACTCCTTGAAAATCACTTCTTATCACTTGTTTTTCAGGCAATACTCCACAAACCGTTGAGGAATATCTTTCATTTGTCCAAAATGCAAATGAATATAAGATGCTAAGATGTTATTTTCCGCATAACCTTCTAGGTAAGGCTTTTCAAATTCACTATTTGGATTTATCTGATATGCTGCTTTGCTCTCATCCAAGCCACCCCAAAATGAATAATGAAATTCATGACCTCGGTAGCTTTCATTACAGCGAGTGAATAAACTATCCTGCAATGCGCGCACTTTGCGATATCCCATCGTTAATTTCTTCGTCAGACGCGTGTAACCGGGCAAAACACCAATAAATTTATGCAGACTGCCATCATCTTTTGTTATCCCTTGAGTTAACACCATTAAACCACCACATTCCGCATATACTGGTAATCCATACTTTATTAAATGGGCAATTTCTTTTAGCATCATTTGATTGCTGCTGATTTTCTCACTATAAAGTTCTGGATATCCACCTCCAAAATATATTCCATGGGTATCTTCTGGCAATCTAGCATCGTAAATTGGACTAAAAGAAACAACATTGGCTCCATATTTTTTCAACTCTTCTAAATTATCTTCATAATAAAAGCAAAAAGCTTCATCATGGGCATATGCGATATTAACTTCTATCAAATCACTTGGCTCTATCTCCGAATGCTCAACATAAAGTGGGGGTGCTTGATTTGCTATTTGCATTACCATGTCCATGTCAATATGTTCATTGACCACATTAGCAGCATTTTCCAATACTGATTGAACCTCAGCTAATCTTTCGATAACTGTGTATAACCCTAAATGTCTTTCGGGAATATGAAGGCCTTCATTTTTTGGTATGCATCCCAAAGAAGGTATTCCATACGGTTTTATCGTTTGATTTAATAAATGCGCGTGGCGCGCGCTGTTGACGCGATTGAATATCACTCCGCTTATTTTTATTTGTGGGTTTAAAGTATGAAAACCGTGTAACACAGCTGCAGCACTGTGCGCCATTCTTTGCGCATCAATAATCAAAATTATGGGAGCCTTCAATAAGAAAGCAATTTCGGCTGTGCTTCCTGAATATAAACCTGCTGTTAAAGAAGACAATTCAATCGAACCATCAAATAAACCCATTACCCCCTCTATGACACTAATTTCAACTTTTTGAGCAGCTCGAACGAAGATTTTTTTCACCAAAGTAGGAGATAACATCCAAGAATCCAAATTTCTCCCTACACGGCCTGTCGCTTGATGGTGATACATTGGGTCTATATAATCTGGTCCTACTTTAAAACCTTGCACCTTTTTTCTGCGAGATAGCCATGCCATTATCCCGCTAGCGATAATGCTTTTTCCGCAACCGCTTGATGGTGCTCCAATAATCACTCTTGGGCATTTTACCTCTATCATCTCATTTAGTTCCCTTTTCAGCACTAGGAACAATAACCAATGAAAAGTAAGGTAACTTTTGATTAATCCCTTCATAACTTTTCAAGGGAAAAACCTTTTCATCATCCATAGAAGCATATTGAATAAGGACCGCATTATTTAGGCGATTTGTTTTAATTAAAGCTTCACTAATTTTTTCTAAACAAGAATGCACTTTATATAACACAACTGTATTATCTCTTTGCAACCAAAATAAAAGCTCATCGAATGAAATGTTGTGAGCTGAAAGAATAACCATTTGCTGATTTTCTTTTATTAAAAACAATCTTGCTGAAGCTGCTGCAGATTGATACGCTGATATTCCAGGACAAATCTCTACTTCAACATCCGATGGCAATGCCTCAAGCAAATGAATAAATGTACTATAAGTTAATGGATCTCCTTCTGAAATATAGGTAACACTATTGTTACAACACAATTCTTTTAATAATTGTTCAACTGCCTTTTTCCTTTCTTCTACTCTAACATTTCTATCTTTATCCATGGAAAAGAATAAAGGCAGCTCTCTTATATCGGGCTTGATTAAATCTTTTACTATTTCGCGGGCAAAACTGTAACCTTTTTCATTAGCTGCATATGCTAGTAGAGTAGCACTTTGAATTAACCTTTTTGCTTTTAGAGTTAACAACTCAGAATCTCCAGGTCCAACGCCAACCGCGATTAATTTTCCACCCATTTCCTTATCAAAATACCTTTCCCTTTCTGCCACATAAAATATACACTGGATTAATTGGTATAAAGCGCGTACCATTTGCTATTGTCTTTCCATAGGCTAAATGAACATGAGTAAGTTGGGGGCGATAATCATTCTCTTTCATCCAATCAAAAGCCTGAAACAAGTTTTCCAATATTACAAAATGGCATACTATTCTGCAACCATCTTTTCCTTTTTTTTCAATCCAATCCAAAATGGGAATTATTGAACCACCACTTCCACCAATAAATACAGCATCTGGATCAGGCAACTCTATTAGAACTTCTGGGGCTCTCCCATGAATGACATGAATATTTAATAAGTTATAACGGTTTATATTCTTATTAAGATAATCTAATTGTTCCTGATTATGTTCAATAGCATACACTTC
>DAOUFY010000049.1:0-6066 GCA_034429745.1 Anaerolineales bacterium | reverse complement strand
CAGATAGGTTATAATGTTTTTGGTGAGTCATTTCTAGTCTCCTTTTTTAGTTTTGGTTAACTTAAGGATACTTCTGACTCACCGTTTTTGTTAAGGTTCTGCAATTTACAGAAAATATGTTACACCAACTTACAAAATCCAAAATTCCTTATTGACATAATAGAATATTTGTTCTATAATTAAGAAGAACATATATTCTATTATTATATAGAGGAGAAAATAATGAATACAAGTATCTCTATGAATTTACGATCAAAAAATGTTGTAATTACTCGCGAAGCTTTTTTTATCGTAGTATTAGCTTTTGCTTTAATAGCATTTGAGATATTCAACTACAGTACTACAGAATATGCACTCACTGACTTATTAGGAGATTTACATTTTTTTGGATTTTCTTGGGCTACTATACTATCCCTAGCTTTTTGTGGGATTGATTTTGCTGGATTAGCCAAGTTGTTCTCAAATAGAAATATCGAAAAAGAGATTGAAAATTTATATTTATTCGGATCTTGGTTAATCGCCGCTGTAATGAACGCAGTACTAACCTGGTGGGGTGTTTCTGTAGCTATATTAAGTCATGGAAATATTGAGAATCCTCTTATATCGCAAGGATCTTTGTTAACTTTTGTGCCAATATTAGTAGCAGTTATTGTCTGGTTAACGAGGGTAATGATAATAGGGGCTTTTTCAAACTCAAAGAGTCTGATAATAGAAAAAAGAAGTAAATGAAAGGAATTTTCACCCATTTTACACCATCAAAAGTAGGCATGGTAAAATGTATTTTATATTGTAATAGTTGGAGGTGTATTTTGGGTAAATTATTTGGTACTGATGGTATAAGGGGGGTCTATGGAGAATATCCTTTGTTGCCCGATTTTGTAATGCGGTTAGGCCAAGCTGCAGGATTATTGTTACGAGAAAAACAAGCTAATCCGAAAGTGGTAATTGGAAGAGACACAAGAGGATCGGGTGAAATAATTCAAAATGCTTTGGCTACTGGTTTTATGGCGAGCGGAATAGATGTTTGGGATGTAGGTGTAATAACAACACCTGGAATAGCATGGTTAACAAAACATTTTAGTATAGATGAGGGAGTTGTTATTTCTGCTTCGCATAATCCTTATCAACAGAATGGAATTAAATTTTTTACAAAAGATGGGGAAAAATTAGATGAGGCGGATGAAGAAAAAATAGAGGAACTTGTATTATCAGGGGAACAATTTCGTGTAGTCATTAACAATGGAAAAACACTCCAAAGCCACCACTTACAAAAGAATTACTTATCATCCCTAATAAACGAACACCAACATCTCGAATTATCTAAATACAAAGTAGTTATTGATTGTGCAAATGGTGCTTCATCACCATATGCAAGCGAATTGTTTTCAACTCTAGGGGCTAATATTTTTACAATAAATGCCTCACCTAATGGAAAAAATATAAACAAAGAAGCAGGATCTGAATATGTTCGCAGACATAAAGAAGTAATAGGAAATATTATTAAGATAAACAACGCGGATTTTGGAATTTCCTTCGATGGTGATTCAGATAGAGTGATATTTATTGACGAATGTGGAAATATTGTAGATGGAGATGCCATTATTGGTTTGCTTGCAATTTATCTAAAAGAATTGAATAGATTATTAGCAGACACAGTAGCTGTTACCGTAATGAGAAATTTAGGACTTAAACAATTCCTACAAAAACACGGAATTCAAGTGATAGAAACCCCAGTGGGTGATAAATATATTTATAATGCTCTAAAAAGTTTAAAGGATAAATATGGTGATAGTACAAAAGTTGGGCTGGGAGGTGAACAATCTGGGCATGTTATGCTACTAGATGATACACACAATACAGGAGATGGTATGAGAACTGCTTTATATGTTATAGAAGCTTTTATAAAATCAGAAAAAAGAAAGTTTTCAGAATTTGTTATGGATCTTAACAGAACACCGCAAATCATCGCTTCAGCTTATGTTGGTAATGGCAATCGTGTCTCTAAAGAAGAATTATCAATATTAGCGAATCAAGTGAAGGCTGATCATCAAGGAGTGCTAGAAATTAATTTAAGATATTCCGGAACAGAACCTCTCTTTAGAGTTATGCTACAATCGGATAACAGCCTAAGCGAAATAGATTTAGCCTCTATTGCATTAACAATCTGTCATAAAATACAACAAGTTTCAGGGACAGAAGGAAATGAAATAGATATATTAAACTGCACTAAAGGGGGGATATTGTGAGGATAGTATGGTACAAACCTTGCAGCATAAAAGAATACTGTGGAAGAGAAAGAGATTATTGGATATATTCGTTCAGAAGTAAAGTTATATGAAGAGCCAAATCCTAAAAGTAATGTTTTAGATGTGCTTGCATCTAATCTTGCTGTTAGAGTCATTAGCCAGCAAGATGGTTGGCTTCTCGTACGTCCTTACGGTTCATTTTCTGGATATGTACCAAAGGAATTTGTACTGATCAATAACGATAATAACCATGATGCTTGTTATTGCCTATCTGATATCAGTATAAAAGAGAGCAATATTAATATACCCTTATTACCTGATTATATAACCCCAAGAGAGTTAACTCAATGGCTGAGTACGGGAGGGAAACCGTCGTGGATGCCAGAGAATTATTGGCAAACCTTATCACCAAATCAACAACAGGGTGTAATACAGTCAATTAAAAAAGATATTATCCATAATATAGACTTGTGGAATAAATGGATTTCTGAAATACAGCAGCAAAGTCGTCTTGATGAAGCAAGATTGGTAGAATGGTTTACTATATTACAAGGTGAAGGAAATTACTTTGCTTTGCAAAATGAAAAATTGTACAAAGATCCACAAGAAAACGAAAAATTTTTTATTGGTTGGATCAATCAGAACAACATTATTAGGTGGACAGGTAAAGTCAAAAAAGATGCAGTAATTCCGAGCAAGCGTTGGTATGAAATATATGCTAGCAGACATGGTGTAGAAGTAAGGGGTTGGATTGTCAATTTCAATAAATTCGAGAGATTTATCATCCCCAATCAAGATAATGACCCTGCTTTTGAGGAAAATGCAAATAAAGTCTTTAACCTGAATGAACCAATTTTGACTTTCCCAGAAGATAATGAGGTAAAGGAAGCTATCGAAAGTGGATTAAATGCCGCCCAATATATTGATTTAAAGTCGGTTTTAGGCTATTCCATGCGGCATTACAATTTGTGTGGAATTTTCGCTGTTGCTGCTATTGTCAATAGTGATGTTATTCCTCTTATAAAAAGATGGATAGACAACTACCCACGTGCTAACAAGATTATAAAAAACCCCAATGAGGGAACAAGCATTAGGGACTTACAATCTTTGCTTGATTTGTACAAGTTTTCTTATGAAAATGCAAATTTTGATAAAGAAGAAAACAATCTAAGTCTTCTTTCTGCTAGGCGGCTTCGTGAAAAACTGCATGGAGGATATGTACTGATCGCTGGTGTAAGCATAAAAAATAATGGTGCTTTAAGCGGAGAGGGGAAAATTCGCCATTGGGTTGTAGTAGAAGACGCTATACCTGTCGGCATAAGTGGCTGGGTTCGTATATACAATTCCTTTAAAAATGCAGACGAAGTAACATCATATCGAAATTTCATTGATGCAATAAAAGGTTTTGGCAGCAATACTGGACTGGGTTTATGGGTAAAACACCCAAGAGTACCTATCCTTTCCGAAAAATTGAAGTGATGGTTTCATTTATGGATTTATGTAAACTTTCCAGATTACTTTTTATTGATGCTATTTCGCTTTTGTAGTTTTCATATCTTTTTTCACTTTCCCACAATTCCTGGATATAGACATTTTTTAATACACTTTCTATTTCTCCATCCTTAAGAATGGATATGTTGCTTCTTAATCGCGATTGCTCTTTTGCTTCTTCTTCAAGATATTTAATCAATAAATTCAACTTCTCTTGATATAAATCTAAATCTGTTTTTGTTTTATTGTACTGAGAAAGGATTGATTTTAGTGATGGATCAATAGCAGGGTGCCTTATAAGTGTTTCTAATTCAATTTGTGAGAAATCTGATAAAGATCTTTGCTGCCTTATAATTTGTCTGAATAGTACCTGAAATTTTTTCCCCATTTCTTTTGGCAGCAGAACATCGAAATATAACGTGTCATTATTACGACGAGCATAGTTCGTTGGTTCTGCTAGCTCATATCCTTCTGGAATCGCATATTCAACCATAACCAATGTGTCATAACTTAATGAGCTGTTGAAACCTATTTCAATTTCAATAAATTTAACCTTTACGATTACTAATTCATCATCATCAATACCAATTCCTTGATAATCTTCATACTCTCTATGATTATATGTTACATGGACTCTATCTTCGTACTCAAAAGGTAAAATACCATCTTCTCCTTTGGGCAGCGAGGTTATGATAGATTCACCTAAGTACGTATTTCCTTTATATATAGATACAGGTCCTTCAATAAAAAGAAAATCAGTATTATTGATGATTCTAATACTCCTATAGGCGAAGAGTTGAGATAACTTTGGATTAAATAGCAAAATTTCTTTGTATGGCATATTAGCAGAAAAAATGGGCAATAATACAGATGCCCCCTTTTTTATGTTCACAGGATTTTGTAGATGATATTTTTCATTTGGTAGGTTTTTATTGGATGATTTAAGAGTATGCTGCAGATTAGGGTTTTGGTCTGTAAGATATAATTCTGTATCTACAATTGCGGGATTGGCTGCAATAAATGTTAAGTTAACATTATTTAAATCTTCACCTAGTTCGTTATCAAATAATATTAACCCTTGAATCATTGCCCTGTTAGTGTTTGCATTATCTTTATCATCTTCAAGCAATAAACGATAACTCATTCTCCAAGGAGATAAGGGTAAAGTATAGCGTATCGTTAAATCATGTTGTTCATTATCTAGATGAATCGAAAGCGAATTATCGTTCTCCTCATTGATTTTTGTTATTTCAGACTTGACATTGCTGATTAGTTCATCATCAAGAATTTCAATTCCTGAAACTTGATTCAATTTCAGAAACATAATTTGATTTGTATTTTCCCTAAAAAATGATAATGAAGTAGAGGAAATAAGATCATCAGATGCTATGGAATAATACCCGATTAATACGCCAATCATAGCAGACGAATGACTAGAATAGGCAGCTGGTTTTCCCGGTTCACCAAGGTAAACCCTAATCCGTCTGCCAAGTATTTTATTTATTAGGAATTGAAGAGATTTTTGAACGTTTTCATTATCTATTGTATGAATGATAGGAATGAGTTGTTCCTGATTTGAAAGTGGATTCGGATAAGAACAGTAAAGAATAGTTCCCTTACCTTTTTCAATAACCGTTATACTTTTTAAAACCTCATTAAATTTGTTTTTCCCGATGTTTATTGAAACAATATTGTTGCCGGTATCGCTATATTCTCTTTCTATTACACCCAGGCCATGCTTAAATAAAGTAATCTTTCTTATGGGCAATTCGTTCATATTAATGTAACCTTATTTATTTTGTTTTTGTTTTATCGTTTCTATTCTATCCTGAAGCATCTGCCAAGCTCCATTCCATGGAGTATCTATATGATGATATTTGGGAATTTTTATATAGGATAATTTGATTCTAAGTTCTTCGATGATTTGTCCTATTGAATGCCAATCATCTTTTGTAAGGGCTTCAGAAAGCTTTTTAGCAATTATTTCAGACCATTGCCACTCTGATTTATAACGCTCAGCTTTAATCCAATAATCTCTTTTTTCCCATGCTTCGATTGAGGTATTAATAATTTTATACAATTCCTCTAGAGCCAAGATGATATAAGCAATTAGATCTTTATGAACATCAATAGAATCTTTGCTTTCATTAAACCGATTGATACAGACAACGATAGACCTTAATAATTTATCGCGTTCACGTCTTCCTGAATCAAGTTTGATTAACCTGCTCAATTGGCCTCCATAAAATCGTAAGGATATGTTTTATTAATTTTTTTTATTTTAACACATTAATATCTTTTGATAATTCTTTTATTTCAAGTATAATGT
>DAOUFY010000048.1:0-5199 GCA_034429745.1 Anaerolineales bacterium | reverse complement strand
CAGATAGGTTATAATGTTTTTGGTGAGTCATTTCTAGTCTCCTTTTTTAGTTTTGGTTAACTTAAGGATACTTCTGACTCACCGTTTTTGTTAAGGTTCTGCAATTTACAGAAAATATGTTACACCAACTTTGCAAAGTTTTTATTATAACATATTTTAGCAAGTCTTTATATATAAACTCTTAATTGGATTAAGACATCGAAATAGAAACAATTGTAAAATATTATCCGTCATTCCTGAACCACCTTAAATGTGATATACTTACCAAAATAGCGGCATTTACTGTTCTGGTTAATCCAACAAAGGAGGAAAATATTATGATCAGTCCCAAGATGCAGGAAGCTATAAATAACCAAATAAAAGCCGAACTAGATTCAGCTTATCTCTACCTTTCCATGTCAGCTTATTTCGCAGAAAACAATCTGCCCGGCTTTTCCCGTTGGATGCACATCCAAAGCCAAGAAGAAGTCAGCCATGCAATGAAGTTTTATAATTTCCTTTTAGAACGAGGTGCAAAAGTTACCCTCCTAGCTCTCGATCAGCCGCAAAGCGACTTCGCATCACCTCAAGACGTCTTTGAAAGAACACTAAAACATGAACAGAAAGTAACTCAACTCATCAATAATCTTTACGAACTCGCACTCCAAGAAAAAGATTATCCTTCACAAATCATGCTGCAATGGTTCATAGAAGAGCAAGTTGAGGAAGAGAGCAACGCCTCTCAAATACTTGAAATGATCAAGATGTCGGAATCAAAATCTTTTGCTTTACTTGCGATTGATCAGCAATTAGGCAAACGCAAAGCAGAAGAGGAGTAGGTCTCAAACTTAATATCATCAATCAATAAGGAGAATTTACTATGGCTTACTTGTTTGGACGTACTTATACTCGCTCTCAACTCCTTTCTTATGTTGGTGAGTTTTCACAAATCGCCGGCACAACAATCGGAGAGCTTGGAGATGGCAGTGAACGCGGCACACGTTTCATTGAAATGCGCAGCGGTTCAGGCTTGCGCTGCACCATTCTGCCCGATCGAGGGCTAGACATTTCAGCAGCAGAATACCGCGGCATTCCACTCGCTTGGATTTCACCCGTCGGTTTCGGCGGCAGGGCTTACTTTGAACCCCAAGGCTTAGGCTGGCTCTACGGTTTTGGCGGCGGGTTGATGACTGGCTGTGGTCTGACTCATGCCGGCGCGCCGGATGTTGATAACGGCGAAGAACTTGGGCTTCATGGCCGCTTATCCTTTTTGCCAGCCAGAAAAGTAAATCGCGGTGAAACTTGGCATGGAGATGAATGCACAATATGGGTTGAAGGTGAAATTCGCCAAGCACGCGTGCACGGTGAAAACCTTCTGCTCCAACGGCGCATATCAACTGAACTGGGACGCAACATCATCCGCTATGATGATGTTGTCGAAAACCTTTCATCTTATCCCTCCCCATTAATGATGCTATATCACATCAACATTGGCTTTCCAATGCTGAATGAAAATTGCTACCTCAGTGCAGCAAATCATAAAGTATCCTGCCGCGATGCAGAAGCAGAAAAAGGGATAGATAACTGGTCTCATTTTCAAACCCCCACTCCACAATTTAAAGAACAAGTCTTCTATCACGATTTGCCCGCCGATTCAGATGGCTATGCCCAGATAACTTTGGTCAACCCAATCCTAAAGCTGAAACTCACCGTTCGCTACCTCAAAGCAAGCCTCTTTAATTTAGTACAGTGGAAAATGATGGGTCAAAGCCAATATGTTCTCGGGCTAGAACCCGCCAACTGCTTCGTTGAAGGGCGAAGCAAAGACCGCGCCCGCGGCGTACTTAAAGAGCTTAAGCCAGGCGAAAAAGAAACTTTTGCCGTAGAAATTATCCTCGAAGAAGAAAAGTAAAAGGAGCCCCTATGAAACGATCAGAAATCAACGCAATCATTAAAGACGCTGATGAGTTCATCCGATCGCATCACTTTTATCTGCCGCCCTTTGCCTATTGGTCTCCTGATGAATGGCGAAAAAAGGGGCCGGAAGTCAAAGAGATTGTAGATAATCAGTTAGGCTGGGATATTACCGATTTTGGTAGAGGCGATTTTAAAAATATTGGGCTTGCCTTGTTCACCATTCGTAATGGACACCCCGACAACCTCAAACAAAAGCGCGGCAAAACCTACGCCGAAAAAATTCTTATTGTCGGCGTCAATCAAGTTACTCCAATGCACTTCCATTGGACTAAGGCGGAAGATATCATCAATCGCGGCGGGGGTGAACTTGTGCTTCAGCTTTACAACTCCACTCCCACCGAAGATCTGGACATGGAGAACGATGTAGTGGTCAGCATTGATGGTGTGAGAACAGTAGTAAAACCCGGTGGCACAGTTCGCTTGAAACCCGGCGAAAGCATCACATTGCTGCAAGGACAATATCACAAATTCTGGGGAGAGGGTGATCGCGTTCTGGTTGGAGAAGTATCAGTCGTGAATGATGACCGCACCGACAACCGCTTCTACGAGCCAATTGGGCGCTTTCCTGAAATTGAAGAAGATGTGCCGCCTCTCTATTTGCTCACCGAAGATTATGCAAAATACTATCCTTATGCATAACTTGCTTTGTTAGTTGAAATAAACAAAAAGAGGTCTGGGTGCTCAAAATACCAGACCTCTTTTTTATTCAGTGGTAGCGATAATTACCTCTTTATTAAGCTTATTAAACTCCAACCGGTAAATCGCCGGCAAGGCATCATCTGTTATAACTTTATTAATCAAAGAAATTGGACCTACTTGCATGACCGCTTCTTTGCCAAAAGCTGTATAATCTGCTAAAAGAATGATATCCCGCGCGGTCCGCATCATTGCTTGCTTAATCGTTACATCAATGAGGTTGGTATGTGATAAACCAAAATCAAGCGAAACACCAGCTACGTTGAGAAATAACTTGTCTGCCCGCAACTCTTTGAGCGAAGAAATGGCAATGGGACCTGTGAGCATATCATTATTAGGTTGTAAAGCTCCGCCTGTAGAAAGCAAGGAGAATTGAGGCTTATCCCTTAGCAAGGCTAGAATTGGCAAAGAATTGGAGATTACAGTAACTTTATTTAGATCACGCTTGATAAGCTCCTCAGCAAGAAATTGAGTTATTTGGCTGTGATCTAAAAGAACGACGTCATCATTATTAATCAATCCCGCAGCCGTTCTGGCAATTGCACGCTGCCTGAGCATTAAATCGCGTTGGTTCATTTTATCCGCGTTGATGAGTGATACCTCTATATCAAGATGACTCGCATATTTGCGCATGCATGTATTCAACTTTTGATACCATTCATGTTCCATGAAGGGTACAACCAAACCGATTCGCCGTGGCAAAGATGGCAGCGAACGCGGTTGCTCCTTATCAATCGGCAACGGAATGCTGAGATGATTAAACACATTTTCCCAATGGATATTCCAACCGTTATCAGTCTTCACATAATAGTCATGCAAATTTTGAGAGGTGATCACAGCATAAGGAGTAACTAAATGGGAAGGAAGAGAAATATTGTTATAGGCAGAAATTGCTGCTTCAATACACACTCTCCCGACAATATCCGGAAACATCGCCAAGCCGGCTTTGCAATGCGTACCTTTGATTAATGCCTCTTTTAGTGTATCGCCTGTCAAGCCAAAAGTAACCAATAACAAATTTTGAGCAGGAATCCCAAGTTCCTGACAAGCCATTAATGCCCCGGCAGCTGTCGCATCATTGATCGCAAAAATCACATTAATTTCTGGATGCACAGCAAGTGCATCTGCTGCCAGCTGATAAGCCTTTTGCTTGCGAGATTGAGCATTAATCGAAAGCACAAGTTTAGCCGTCGGCAATACTGAAAGAAAGCCTTCTAAAAATCCTTGACTTCTGGCAGTTGTATTAGGCAAATCAAAGGTTAGGTCGAGCAAATGAACATCTTTAGGAAAATGTTCTTTTACATAATTTCCTGCCCATATACCCAACTCTCGTGCAGCTTTGAAATTATCTACAGCCACTAGTGTTCTGCTATTCGGCACCCATACAGACTCTGCAATGATGGGAATGTTCCTCTTCTGCATTTTTTCGAGCAGAATATTATCCAAATGCGGACTTACTGAAGTTGTAATTAAAACATCAATCTCTTCCTCCAATAAATCGGGTAGAGTGTCTTTTTCTATGTCTTCCGTGCCGAAAGGTTCCACCCACTCCATTGAGGGACTCGTTTTTATAGAAAACGCGCCTCCGTGAGTGCGTCTCAAGTGCTCTTTTGAATCAAGTTCTGATAAGTCGCGGCGAATAGTGGTTTCCGTAACCCCACACAGCTGACTTAATTCTGAAACAGTTACAAAACCTTTCTCTTGTACTATCTGCAATATCTTTTGTTGGCGCGAGTTTAGATCCATCTATCCCCTCATTTCATTGCTTTACACATCACAATCGCTTTCGTTTTCGAACATAATAAATCGTTTCCATGATTGATTATAAACATAGTTTGGCATTTAGTCAACAATTAATTGTTTATTTTCGAAATTATTCTATTGACAATTTCTTGATTTCGTGTTAATATTTCATTAATTAGTGGAAATGGTTTCGTTATTATACACGAAACTTTCGTTTTCGAAAAATACAATCCAAGGAGGTGAGGTTTCGAAGAACTGTATTCAATCATTCTCTCAATTTTATCAAAATTTTATATTTACCCAAATCCAAAATCAAGGAGGAAGATTATTAAATGCGTAACCTGAAACTTTTTCAAGTCATCAGTGTAATCGTAGTATTAGCATTGGTGCTTGCTGCATGCGGAGGGCAGCCAACTGCTGCTCCAGCTCAGCCAGCCGCAGAAGAAAAGCCAGCTGAAGAGCAGGCAGCACCTCAAGAGCAAGCAGCACCTCAAGAACAACCAGCCGAAGCTCAAGAAGCACCGCAGGAACAAGCTGAACAGCCTGCTGCTCCTGCTGAACAACCCGCTGCTGAGAAGAAGATCACAGTTGCTTTGGTTGTTGGTGTGAAAGATGACGGCTTCTACATCACTATGGAAAAAGGCGCTCGCGCTAAGGCAAAAGAGTTGGGAGTTGAACTCATCGCTGACGGACCTGCTCAATTCAACCCCACCCTCCAAACCCCCATCGTGGACGCTATGATCGCTAAAAAGGTTGATGCACTCCTCATCGCCGCTACCGATAAACAGGCTATGATCGAACCCA
>DAOUFY010000047.1:0-9482 GCA_034429745.1 Anaerolineales bacterium | reverse complement strand
TAAAATCAACATGCTCTGACCTCATATCAGGAATAACTTAATATTTAGGCTCATTTGAGATTATAGACAGTAAAATCAATTTAATTGGGATAATTCGAAATAATACGGTTTTTTTGATAGATTACAGAATGGCCCATAGTTTATTTGTTTATTAAACTTAAAATCGAAGGAGAAGCGACTTAATCTAAATCATTATATAGGTTTAGAGAGTTGATTTTAGAAGAGGGGTACTATTATCTTCTACTTCATCCAAATACTCTATGAAAACATCAACTATCACATCAATTAAGGAGATCGTTAGGGGCTCCATCCGTTGTTCCTCATATTGTACGCTTTGCGCTATGTTTTAGAGCATTAGCCTATAATAAGAGCATATCCCTAAACCAATCTATTGTGCCAGTCTCTGAGATAAAATCAACATATAGATACATCCCTAAATTTTAAGTATGCTAAAATTGAAAGAATTTCTGATGAACTGAAATTCACGACGACTTTAGGGATGAGGTCTAAATATGGCGGTATATCAAAAAGGGCGGCGCCCTAAAAAATGCTATACGTATATGCCCCAGTATTCCTCTCTCCAATGCTCAAAGAGACATCTATTCTTAAGCACTTCATCGATATCCTTGACTGGGCAATTTCAGGAGATCGTTACTACTGTCTCAATGTGGTGGATTAAAGGCAGTACTCTTAATGGCACTTAGGATTAGTTTATATATCACCAAGGGTTTGAATACACATGGATACTTGCAAAAAATCAAAAATTCTAGAACATATGGATGTAGTAATAAATAAATCCTTGGAACTTGATAAAAAGATAGATACTAGTGATTTCGAAAAATCAATATCCGACTCTGAAAAATATAATGTCGAATACGCTGCTGGTAGGAATGGTGCTAGGTTATATATAGATAAAGATAGTATAAACAGTTATAAATACTTGGTTAGCAATATACAGAAATTAAATTCTAACTTATCTGAAAAATATGTCAGTAAGCGCATTGTTGACATGCTACTTGATTTGATAAGAAATATAACTATAAAAGATAATTCAGCGGCTTTAGATAAATTGATCGACCATATAACTAATTATTCTAACGAGCTTATCGTTTATGTGCCCCTGGATGGAATAGATACGATTGAGGTACCTATGGAGAAGTTAGGTGAAGTAGAGTTAGTGATCATGGGTAATAAGGAGATACCTCTTTTATCGACAAATCCTGTCCTAAAGGAAAGAGATGGTCAAGTTTTTGCAAAAATAATCATTATCAACTCAGACAATGATGAAGCTGCTAGAATCGCGATTATAGAAACAGAAAACGCTATAGACCTTATCAGGTTTGCCGCCGCTACAATAACGCCGAAATCTTCTTTCAAGCACAGCATCGGTATCGAAGGAAAAGCTATTTTTTCTCACCAGTCGGTACTCATCTTAGATCCACGCGAAAAAAGTATCACAAATAGTTTTAAGAGTTTAAATGAATCCCTTACCATAGATAAAGAATTTATCGAACATATGAGCGAAATAGGCATTTTTTTGATTGCTGATGCCATAAGAAGTATAAGATGTAATAGAATATCTGGTAGCTCAGCCGAACCGTTTCAAATTACATTATTGCGTGGCATCCATTGGTTTGCCTGTTCGCAAACTCAAGTGGAATTAGAAAATAAGTTTATAAATATAATGTTTTGTTTAGAGACACTCTTATCGCAGCAAAATTACCCAGTTGGTACGGTGATAGGAGAGAATTTAGCTATTTTAATTGAAGAAAATAAAGACCAAAGAATTAACATAAAAAAGGATATAAAGGACTGCTATGATAAAAGAAGCGATGTAGTTCATGGTCGTGCTTCAGATATTACATCAGAGAAGCTATTGAAGATAGCAGATTACGCTGGAAGATTAATTAGAATCCTAATCAAGCGAAAAGACGAGTTTAAGAGCAGAAAGGAACTCGATGAATGGTTAGAAATTTATAGACTTGGTGCGTTGAAATTATCTTAGTCCACATATGTATCTAATTTTCCACTTTTATTTAAATCATACCTCATAATAAATTGGATTACTTTCGCCCTGCTATGCCTAGATTTATATATCATAATGTTATTCTTTGTAGATTAATGGCACGAAAAGAAGTACATGTTGTGCGAAATCCAAAAGAGGGTTGGGATGCTAAAAAAACCCATGCTGATAGAGTATCAGCCCATTGCGCAACCCAAGCAGAAGCTATCAGCCGAGCACGAGATATATGCATAAACCAAGGCGCAGAATGTGTTATCCACGATAGAACTGGGAAAATCCGAAACTCTAACAGCTACGGCAATTATACTTGTCCGCCAAAAGATAAGAAATGATTAAACATTTACAGGGATAGCTGCAGTCAGCTCTCTAATAGTTTAATATAATAGTGTACTTAGAGATCAGAGAAACTATATAGCACTTTTTCCCTGAGAGGTTAACTACTTCAAAATGATGGAGTAATGGATTATCCTTGAGGAAACAGAAATGGGAAAGGTGGGCCTAAGATGTTCTATTTCAATACTTAAGCAGCGAAAAAAACTCGCACAACAAATGATTGATTGATGCTTGGTATGTAGTGCAGTTCAAGATAACCCAAACGATGATGTTAAGCATGAATGAATTGTGATTTATAAGTTGGAGAAATTGAATGATCAAGGCAAGGTTCGTAGGAATTGACCGTCACATAGATCCCAAAATTTCCGATCTAAAGGGAGCTGCACGAGATGCAACAGCGCTTTGGGCTCTATTCTCCGATACTCTACAGGATGCCGACTGTAAACTACTTTTGAACCAGGAAGCTACTGCCGAAAATATACGACGTGCGATAGATGAGACATTAGGTTCAGCAAAATCAGATGATCTTGTCATCCTAACCTTTGCTGGTCATGGAACACATGACCATCGCCTCGTTGCCCATGACACAGCATATAGCAATTACAATGCATCTACTATCGCAATGAGTGATCTTGCTCGTCAATTTAAGGGAGCAAGCGCTAGAGCTGTGATCTGTATTCTCGATTGTTGTTTCAGTGGAGGTGCTCCGGCTCGTGTTCTTAATGATAGTCCAACAAGCCGAGATCTACCGTTTGATCATGAGAGCTTCTCTGGGAGTGGTTGCTTGATGATCACAGCTGCTGGATTGGACGAGGCAGCATATGAGCATCCTACTCGGCATCATGGATTGCTAACGAACGCTTTGATCGATGTGCTAACGCAAACGGAAGGAGCCGTTAGTCTCACTGCTGCCTTTGCTAAGGCGCAAGACATCATTCGCGCTGATGCTGCTTCAATGGGGGTAACCCAGACTCCCATCCTATTTGGAAAGATTGATGGTGGTTTGACCATCCCTACTTTACATCGGGGTGATAAGTTTCTGGATGCTTTCCCGGAGACAATCGCGGTGCATGTCTCGGCTGATATCTATGATCTTGCCGCAGCTGGCATGCCCAAGGCTGTGCTGGATGCTTGGGCAGAATGCTTCCCTGAAGGGCTCAATAGTCTTCAAATCAGGGCTGTTAATGAATACCGAGTCCTCGATAGAGCATCAGTTCTGGTAGTAGCTCCCACCAGCTCCGGGAAGACGTTCGTTGGTGAAATGGCGGCGATACGTGCAATTTCAGAAGGACGGAAGGTGGTCTTCCTGCTGCCATATCGTGCTCTAGTCAACGAAAAGTACGAGGATTTTGATGCGATCTACGCTGAGAGATTGTGTCTACGGGTAATACGATGCTGTGGGGATTATCTCGACCAGACAGGAGATTTTTTAAGAGGAAAGTTCGATATTGCTATCCTCACTTTCGAGATGTTTCTCTCGCTTGCTATCGGGCATCAACCAGTCCTAAATTATCTCGGCTTGGTTGTGCTTGATGAGGCACAGTTTATTGCCGACACTCGTCGGGGTATCTCTGTAGAATTATTATTAACCTATCTACGCGCGGCACGCCAATGGGGCATTCAACCACAACTCGTTCTTTTGTCGGCTACTATCGGAGACTTGAATCACTTCCATGAGTGGCTTGCTATGAAAGCTCTCATATCTGATTCTCGTCCTGTTCCGCTAGAGGTCGGCGTACTTGATAGAAGTGGGACCTATGAGTACCTTAGTATCGAGGGCGAACACCTGACTAGACAACTCCTTCCATCAGGTCTGATCCTTCAGCGAAGAGATCATCCTAGCTCTCAAGATGTGATAGTTCCCCTAGTTCGTGAACTTTTGACCAAACAAAATGCCAAGGAGAAGATCCTTATATTCAGAAACCAGCGTGGCTCCGCAGAGGGATGCGCAAACTACCTTGCAAAAGAACTTGGTCTACTGCCTGCAACATCGATCACTAATTTGCTTCCTACATATGATACATCAAATGCTTCATCTAAGCTGCGCCAAGCACTTGGAGGGGGTACGGCGTTCCATGATACCAACTTGATCCGAGATGAGCGTATCATCGTAGAACGTGCATTCCGTGATCCAGATAGTCCCGTGAAGGTTCTTGCAGCAACAACTGGTGTTGCGGCAGGTGTTAACACGCCAGCATCCACCGTGATCATCGTTGAACACGATTTTCCTTGGGAAGGAACCTCACTTTCAGCCGCAGAAGTGAAAAATATGGCAGGTCGTGCCGGGCGACTTGGCTTTCAGGAAAAGGGAACGGCTATTATCCTAGCTGAATCGCCTCTACAGCGTCAGGAATTGTTCCGCAGATATGTGTTGGCTGGTCCAGAGCCAGTAACATCTTCATTTAAGGAAGAGAATATCGGAACGTGGATCTTGCGCCTTCTCGCTCAAATCCAATGCATCCAGGAGGATGAGCTAGTCAGCGTGATTGCCAATACTTATGGCGGCTACTTGCGTGCCCTGAGTGATCCAGTGTGGCAAAAGCGCCAGGAAACTCAGCTCCTTAATTTAGTGCCCCGGATGTTGGCGGATGGATTACTTGAACGGAACAAAAATAAGCTGTCTCTCACGTTGCTCGGAAGAGCATGCGGTGCATCATCATTAACGTTAGAATCGGCTCTTCAGCTTGTTGAGATCTTGCGGAATATGGCATCGACTGGTATCCCACCTGAAAAACTTATGGCGCTTGTTCAAGCCTTGCCGGAACTTGATGCTCGGTATACGCCGCTCTTCAGGAGCGGGCAGCGTGAGCTTAAATGGGATCATGAGGCAGCTATTCGCTTCGGAAATGATACAGTGGTGGCTCTACAGCGGCGCGTAGCAGATTCGTGGATGTATCATGCTCGAACTAAGCGTGCTTGCATTCTCTGGGACTGGATCAATGGTATGCCAATTAACGAAATGGAAAAGAAGTACACAATCAATTCCTATCAAGGTTCGGTATCTGGGGGCGATATTCGGGCAATTTCAGATATAACTCGATTCCATTTGAGATCTGCCTTCCAAATTGCCTCTGTGCTTGCTCCAGCTAATACACCCGATCCTGAGGTGATGGATGCTCTGCTACGTCAGCTTGAGACCGGCATTCCGGTGAAAGCGCTGGATCTGCTTCACCTTCCAGTACCGCTGGTGAGGGGCGAGTACCTTGCTTTAATCGAAGCTAGTGTGACGAAAGTCTCTGAGGTCTGGATCATGCCACCGGATCGAATCGAAACTGTTCTTGGCACAGAACATGCAGAGCAACTTGAAAGACACCGCCCTACAACTTCATGATGTAGGAAAGGAGAGTCAGGTGACTTGGATGATAACAGGGAAGCCTAAGAACAATAGATGTAACAAAGTATAAATATTTGCTGAAACTATCGAACTTAAATGGTATCGTGCCCAAAATGTAATTTGAATGTATCAGAAGATTGGGATTATTGTTTTTATTGCGGCGCTGAATTGATACAGGAGACAAGCCGAGCGTTCGCGTATGAACAGCTTTTTGAGTTGATGAAATTAGAGAATAATAGGACGGCATTATTAGATTCAAAAGCTAGTACATACAGTGGATTATTGGGGGTCGCAGTCACAGTTCTTACAGCCCTTGGGGGTGCAATAACCATTCGTGGACTTAATCTTCATGAGATTAAGACTCAGATGCAAACTACAACGCCCTCATTAATTGTATTTTTTCTCTTTTATATCGTTAGTGTAGTATCATTTATCGTAGGGGCAGGTTATGCATTTAAAGCGTATAATCTCGGTTTTACTAATGAAACTGTTAAGTTAAAAGAATCCAAAGATTCAAGCGAAAAATTTTCAGGTGAAAAATCAAAAGAACAGGAGCTGTTAAATAAATTAATTGGCTTAATACGATTAATTAGAGAATCAAGTCATTCTAGTTTTCAAGAAGAAAAAGTATGTTATTATACTATAGATTTTGATTATATTGCTAAGAACTGTGATCAGAAATTAGTCCATACTAAGAGAGCGATGATACCATATCTGAGAAACATAATATTAAATAATTCCAACACAAATAACCAAAAATCAAAAAATATAAACAGGGCGCATACAGCTACTTTAGTTGGGATATCATTCTTGATATTATTGATATTCGTTATAACTATAAATAGCATTGGAATACTATGAGGTAAGTATATGTGTAAGACTTGTGGATCGAGTCAGGAAAGAATCGGATATTGCGTTATGTGTGGAAGAGAATTGTGTCACGCTTGCGTAAATCCTATAAATCTCAGAGTGCATTTAGCACATTCCTCAGAGAAAAGATCAGCGTCTAATCGGGCAGAAGTTGGCGTTTCTCCATACTTGGATCATAGGGGTGCAAGATCTGTGGAAGAGCCAAAATACGTACCTCGCTCGCCTCTATAGATATTGATCATAGAGAAATGATCGAGGTATGGTAATCTACTCATCACACTTCAATTTCCAATTCAACAAGCACGTCCTGCTGAGGCAGTCCAGTCTTCCAATAAACAGTATACCAAAACCTATGGCCGTCTGTGTTCTGCCTGCGAGCGCATGTAACTTCATCCCATTTAATCAGCTTTCTGAGCACCCTGCATAGATTGCGCTCTACTCTGATCCACTTGGTATAGGAAGAGATATCGAACCCCATTTCAATAGCTATCTCCTTCATTGATTTTGCACCTTTTTGACTATCAGGAAGCGCCAATAAGACTTCTTGCTGATTCACTGGATCTCCACCTACGCATGAACGGGATTTGGGTTCTATTTTATTATCTATTCTATCATTAACTGATTCATAGATCAAAAAGATTTCGCCCAAATAAATAATCAGAGTTATTTTGAAGTCTTTTTATGTTTATTGCATAGCATCGAATCCTGTTGTTTCCTAGCGAGGTAAACGAAGAAATAAAAGGAAATAATAATTCTGCAACCCACTCCAAAAATTTAGAAAAAAGATCGTTGTCATCGTTGGGTCGTTGTGTTCAGCTTATAATAGGGAGCGTAGCTAATGGGCGAACAACGATACAACGATCCCAACGATGGTTTTCCATTATTATCTTATGGAGTTACCAATCTTATTTTCATCCACCTTTCTATTTTATCTTATGTCGAGCGGTAGCTCTGAATTGCTCAGAAGAATCCTTATTGAGATTTATATAAAACACCCTCACCTCGGTCAGTCGCTCGGCTTCCAGCTACGCCCCTTTTTCACAAGTGAAAGGGGCTCCGCTTCTCAGCTCGCGCGCCCTCCGACCCCCGGCGACGTTCGGAAGGTGATGTTATTTTGACTGGGTGACCAGACACCCAGTGTTACTATTGTGCAAAAAAGTGCTATCTGGTCAAGCATAGATTTCAACAAACTATTAACTTCTCAACGATGAATGGGGGATGGAGCAGCGCCTGGAAGAACGCCCTCACCCATGATGGGCGTTCTGAAAGGCGTGCGTCCTCAATATGTTGCCGGGAAGATATGCACATATCCAGTATTATCGGGGATTCTCCGGTCATTCCAGGCTATTTTTTGCTTCCTACACAGCCAGACAGCAATCGCCTCTATTATCACTCTTGCTTTTATGTTCCTGCGGAACAAAAAGAGCCCTGTTCCCTTTGCGACGCCAAGCCTGTTCTATGACATTCCTGCTATTATTGCCCATAATGTCATAGTTTCAATGCTATATAATTTGCATTGGTTCATAGCGATCTAAAGAAGGGATTGGCGAATGTCAATGGCTGCGAAAGGAGTTACAGAAATCTTTACATGCTATCAAGCTGAATAAAGGAGTTATGCCCGATTGGGATAAAATGAGCTATACTTTGATAATACGCTTGATTGCGTTATTAGTATTCTTTAGCAGCATAAGCAATGCAGCAACAATTAGTGTAACTCCTGGCGAAAGTATTCAGGCAGCCATTGATATCGCCAGCCCCGGCGATACCATTAAAGTGATGGGCGGCACCTACAAAGAAAGCATAAACGTAAATAAACGACTTATTTTGTTGGGCATAGGTATGCCTATAGTAGATGCTAACCGTAACAAGACCGCTATTATTTTGGGTGGAGATGGATGCACCATCGAGGGGTTCAAGGTGATAAATTCAAGCAACTATGGAATCTCCATTTTATCTAATTTTAATGTAATAGCAAATAGCACGCTTATGGATAACGGCAACGGTATTTATCTCAAAAGCTCTCATAACAATACAATCGCATATAATGATGTTCGCTCTGGGGGCTGGTGGAATAGCGGTTTACTCCTCGAATCTTCTAAATATAACATAATTAAAAGCAATGATGTTAGTTATAATGGCATATGGGGAAGCGGTATTACCCTCGTAGATTCCAGTTACAATGGCATTACAGAGAATAAAGCTTGCGCAGATGGCTGGTGGGAGTGTAAAGGTATTTTCCTTAAATATTCTAATGCTAATTTAATCTCCAATAATATGGTTAGGGTTAGCGGACTTGACGGGTCCGGCATCTGCCTTGATTCAGCTAGCATAAATTACATCAAAAATAACAATGCTAATCATGGTACGAGAGGTATATGCCTTTCATATTCCAATAGCAATATAATTGAACATAATACCGCTAAGGATAACAGTTGGGGCATTTTACTTTATTTCTCAAGAGATAACATAATCAGGAAAAATACTGCTAGTATTCAAATCTTAAATACATGGCGAAATACCATTGCGGATAATACCGGTAATGTCCATTATGATATGACCGGTCCATAAGAGAATTATAAGTATCATTCAATCAAGATGTAAAATAATAAAACTATATAGGAATTGCACAAATAATCCATACTCAAAATAAGTGACTTCTGCATAAGTAATACTAGTACACCATAACAAAAGTATTTTAAGTAAGTAATGCATTATATCCAATCACAATGCCGAGAAAAACCGTATTCGTCGTAAATCTGAAAGATGAAGACCGAGCATATTTAAACCAGCTTATTCGCCGTGGACGAGCGTCAGCAAGAAGCCTGACTCGTGCCCGGATATTGCTCATGGCAGAGGAAGGTCGCTCAAACAAAGAAATTGCAGAAATCCTAAAAACCACAGAACCTACGATAATCCAGATAA
>DAOUFY010000046.1:0-13691 GCA_034429745.1 Anaerolineales bacterium | reverse complement strand
AGGAGTATATAAAATGAGTAAAAAATTTTTAGTAGTAATTTCTTTATTTTTAATGGCTTTGTTGGTTCTTAATAGCTGTGGTCAACAAGAAGCGAAGGTAAGAGTGGGTTTAGTAACCGATGTTGGTAAGGTCAACGATGGTACTTTCAACCAATATGCTTATGAAGGTGCAAAGCGGGCAGCGGAGGAAGCTAAGGTTGAATTGAATTACATTGAAACTACATCATCTGACGACTATACTAAAAATGTTGAAACTTTTGCAACCGAAGGATATACCCACATTGTAACCGTTGGTTTTATGATGGGAGATACCACAAAAGCTGCCGCTGAAAAGTACCCCAACATCAATTTTTCCATCGTGGACTATTCGTACGATCCCGCCATTAAAAACGTTCAAGGATTGGTATTCCGTGAAGATCAGGCGGGCTTTTTGGCAGGAGCTTTAGCCGGGCAGATGACCAAAAGCAAGACAGTAGGAATTGTTGCTGGTATGGAAATCCCACCCGTGAAAAAGTTCCGCAATGGTTATGAAAAGGGTGTAGCTTATGTGTGCCCGGATTGCAAAGTAGTTGGTGTTTATATTGACTCATTTACGGATCCAGCCCGCGGTAAAGCAGCAGCGGAATCACAAATTGCTGAAGGTGCTGACGTAATTTTTGGAGCTGGTGGTCCAACTGGGTCAGGAGCTATCCTTGGCGCTGCTCAGCAAGGTGTTTACGTTATCGGTGTTGATCAAGATGAATATCTAACAACCTTCAAGAATGGAGCGGAGAAAGGTGCGGATAAATTGCTGAGCTCGGCAATGAAAAGAGTAGATAATGCCGTGTACGCCTCTGTAATGGATACAATCAAAGGTACTTTTAAGGGTGGTACAGTTGTATTCGATGCAAAAAGCAATGGTATTGGACTAGCTCCTTTCCATGATACAGAAAAGGATATCTCTCCTGAGATTAAAGCTAAATTAGATGAAATCTTTAAGAAGATGGCGTCTGGTGAATTAGATACTGGGGTTGATCCAGTTACAGGAGATTTAAAATAACTAAATAAGGGTCATTCAAGGGCGGTAAGAAGCATAACTTACCGCCTTTTTTTATACGAGGTACCAAATGACATTAGCCATGCAGATGAAAGGTATTACAAAGCGTTTTCCGGGAGTACTGGCAAACGATAAGATTGATTTCGACCTGAAGAAAGGTGAAATTCATGCTTTATTAGGTGAAAACGGTGCCGGGAAAACAACGCTTATGAATATTCTTTATGGTTTGTATCACCCTGATGAAGGAGAGATTTATATTGATGGGAAATTAATAAACATATCGAACCCTCATGATGCCATTAAGTTGGGCTTAGGAATGGTTCACCAACATTTTATGTTGATACCTGTGATGACCGTAACTGAAAACATCATTTTGGGGGTAGAAAAGACGCGGGCATTATCTTTTCTCGGAAAATTTGGTAAGATAGACATATTGACCGCGAAAGAAGAAATTCGAAAATTATCTCATCAATACGGTCTTGATATTGATCCGGACGCTTATGTGAAGGACTTGCCTGTAGGAACTCAACAGAGGGTAGAAATAATCAAAGCATTATACAGGGGCGCACAAATTCTCATTCTCGATGAACCTACAGCTGTTTTAACACCACAAGAGACCGAAGATTTGTTTAAGGTGCTACGCTCATTAGTTGAGAGAGGAATATCTGTAATTTTTATTTCACATAAACTGAAAGAGGTTTTAGAAATATCCGATCGGATTACTGTATTAAGAAATGGAAAAGTTGTCGGATCTACAACACCCTCTGAAGCTACAGAAGCGTCATTAGCTTCTATGATGGTTGGCCGCGAGGTAATATTAACTGTTCCAAAGGGTCCACCAAATCCGAAAGAGATTGTATTAAGAGTTGAAAATTTATATGTAAAAGACAAAAGAGGGTACGAAGCGGTAAATGGAGCGAGTTTTTATGTTCGGGCTGGCGAAGTACTAGGTATTGCTGGTGTACAAGGGAATGGACAGACGGAATTGGTTGAAGCATTAACAGGTCTTAGAAGGGCAAGCGGTGGATCAATATATCTCAAAGATAAAGATATTACGAATGCTCCGTCACGTGAAATTATTCAAAATGGAGTAGCTCATGTACCTGAAGATAGACATGAATATGGCATGGTATTAAGCTATTCCGTTGCAGATAATCTTGTTTTATGCAGCTATTATCAACCGCCGTTTTCCAAAGACAGGTTATGGCTCGATCATCGGATGATTGAGCAACACGCAAGAGAATTAGTCCAACAATATGATATTCGTACTCCTTCTGTCTATACATTAGGCAAATCGTTGTCTGGTGGCAACCAACAGAAAATGGTGGTTGCTAGAGAGTTTTCTCGACCTATATCACTACTGATCGCTTCGCAACCAACACGAGGTTTAGATGTTGGTTCAATTGAATTTATCCACAGCAGAATTATTGAGCAAAGGGATGCCGGTGTTGCTGTTTTATTGGTCTCAGCAGAATTAGATGAAATTATGTCGCTTTCAGACAGAATAGCAGTTATGTATCGGGGACAAATTATTGACACTGTGGACGCCAACGAGGCAGACCGTGAGACTTTAGGATTACGAATGGCGGGTATAAAAAATATGACTAACAAATAAAAGAGGAAAAACAATGGGTGTAACATTGCAGGAATCAAAAGTAAAATTTGATCGGGGAAAATTAATTGAAGTCATCGTGCCAGTATTAGCCGTGATTACTGCCTTGATAATTGGTGCGGTAATTATTGTAGTATCTGAAATGGTAGCTCAAGGAATATCTTCTGGGTTTAAGGGTGTTGCAGTTACGAATGGAAGATCACCTTTTGAAACGTTAGTGGCAGCATATGTAGGACTTTTTCAGGGGGCTTTTGGCTCTCTGCGTGCATTGAGTGAGACTCTGATTGCTACAACACCTTACATATTGGCGGGATTAGCTGTAGCGGTAGGATTTCATTGTGGTCTCTTCAATATAGGGGCTGAAGGGCAGTTTTATGTTGGCTCAATATGTGCTGTTATCGTTGGATATGCTGTATCATTGCCACCGATTCTACATATTCCTCTTTGCATGGTTGCAGCTATGATCGGAGGGGGATTATTTGCATCCATTCCAGGCTATTTGAAAGCACGTTTTGGCACCCATGAAGTGATCAATACAATAATGCTGAATTATATCGGTGTAAAGACAATAGATTGGTTAGTCCGAGGACCTTTAAGAGATCCCACGGCAAGCTTGGATCAAACACCGTTTATTTTAGATTCAGCTAAGCTGCCACGTTTATTTCCTATGTTGGATTTAAGAGTGAATATTGGAATTATTGTTGCGCTAGTAATGGTAGTTGTTATATATTGGATTTTGTTTAAAACCACTATTGGTTTTGAAATAAGAACTGTAGGGGCTAACCCAAGCGTAGCACGCTATGCGGGTATGAACGTTGCAAAAAACTTTATGATCGCTATGGCAATGTCGGGAGCTTTAGCGGGGTTAGCTGGTGCAATTCAACAATTGGGCGTAAACTACACGCTGAAAGCTATTTTTGCTACTGGCTATGGATTTGATTCTATTGCTGTTGCATTATTGGCAAAATCCAACCCGATTGGGATCATTCCGGCTGCGCTGTTATGGGGAGCTTTACGTAATGGAGCAAGTCTGATGCAGGTTAGATCAAATATGAGTATAGATTTAATTAATATTGTACAGGCTTTGGTTATTATGTTCGTTGCAGCAGACCAGATGATCCGCTGGCTGTATCGGATAAAACAAAAAGGTGAAAGCCAATTAGTCTTCACGAGAGGCTGGGGAGGAGGATAAATCATGGCAACAGCTTCTTATAGCGGTAGTTTAGAGGAAGTGGCTGCTCGAAAACGGGCTAAAATTTTTGGAACTATATACTTGGTGTTGGGGATATTGTTGCTGTATATTGCATATACAGGTTTAAATGCCCAACAAGTCTCTAGGTTTACTTTTGGAGATGTAGGCCACATACCTTTTCCAAGTCAGCTATTCATGATAGGGTTAGGGTTATTCTACATCATATCCTTTTTTATATCATGGTTTTTAAAGTTTAAAGAAAATCATAATTTGATATTGTTGGGAGTAAATTTTGGACTGTTCATTTTTGCGATATTAATATGGGCGGCTGCTGGTGGAAGCATAGATATGTTGGGTATGATTCGCGATAGTATTCGTCTAGCTACCCCAATAGCAATAGGTTCAATGGCAGGAATTTGGTGTGAACGTTCTGGGGTTTTTAATATTGCAATTGAAGGAATGATGCTAACAGCAGCCGGTATCGGTTTTGCCATTTCTTTATATACTCAGAACATGTGGATTGGCTTAATTGCAGCTATGCTATCGGCAGGAATAATGTCCACTATCCATGCGATATTATCTATTCAATTCAAAGTGGATCAAATTGTCAGTGGTACAGCTATTAATGTATTAGCCGTTGGAATAACTGGATTTGTAAGGCGATTGTTTCTCTTAACCAACCCCTTTGGCGCGCCGGGAATATTTCCTTATGTAATAGCAAAGAAAGATAGTCTTTTAAGTATGATTGGATTAGGCCCACTCAATGATGTTATCCGCGGGATTCCCATCCTAGGATTTTTACTAGAATTGCAACCAATGGTGTATGCGATGTTTTTGTTAGTTATTCTTTCTCATCTTATTTTATTTTACACACCATGGGGTTTGAGAACGCGTTCAGTGGGTGAACATCCAAGAGCAGCGGATACGTTGGGTATTAATGTATATTTTATACGATATGCGAATGTGATTGCAGCTGGTTTAATAGCTGGCTTAGGAGGTGCATGGTTTTCTTTAGAGACGACAGGCACGTTTGAAGATTTAATGACAAATGGAAAGGGGTTTATTGCCTTAGCTGCGATGATTTTTGGAAAATGGAATCCTATCGGTGCGTTTTTAGCAGCTTTGCTTTTTGGTTTCAGCGATGCGCTGCAATTCAAACTTCAGATATTATCTGTTAGGATTCCTATTTTGAATATTGAAGTGCCTTATCAATTTGAAGGAATGCTGCCTTATATTGTAACTATTATTGCCTTAGCGGGGGTAATTGGAAAAAGCATTCCACCTGCCGCGGGTGGTAAACCTTATGAGAAAGAATAGAACATCAGATACAAAGATCTAGATAGTAAACAGCGCTTTAAATGGTTTTCTAAGTGGGGGATGTCCTTAGGAATCCCCCCTATGTTTCTTGAAATGAAATCAATAAAGGTGTTATTGATATCCTCAAAGCTCGATGAGGCGCGAATTCCATTTACATAATCCCGATCAACAGGCAATTGTTCAGGTTGTTTTCTAACAAAATCAACTATTTTTCTTAATGTTTCGCAAACAATCTTGCAGCGCGGATCACGGACATGCCACAGACCACGGCCCCCTGATAAGGGATAGACTATTTCCATTGGAACAAGCTGAAGCGATTTATAGTGAGGAAAGCATTGTTTACCCCCGATATCCATAATTGCATTAACCAATGCGTTTTGATAATTAATTTTCACTTTTGGGTTAATTGAACTTAAATAGAGGTTTGTTTTTTGGATTATGGAAGATTCGGTCAATATCATTTTATAATCTTCATGATGTTGAGACTTAAGGATGAGGGGAAAAAATGATTGATTTGATATTGTGAGCGTGGATATAGCGTTTAATAAAAGATCTACCCAATCGTTGTTAGGCGATTGGGCAGATCTTTTTTGGCTGGAGCTAGGATTATCTTCCATACGAAATGAAGAGACCCAGAGCGACAAATAAGGGTGTCAGTAGGTTTAATACGACGTTGAAACCAAGGTAACGGATTAGTTGTGGAATGTTATCAGCGAATGCTTTTACGCCTCTAACCAATGGAAAAGCTATTGCTAGTGTGGCTACAGCTATTAAGCTATGCCATGGTAAAAATCCCAGTAGAACTCCGCATATAAGTGATAAATAAGTTAAAACAATGAAGGACGTAAAAATTAAAGCACTCCTTTCTCTTCCTAAAATAATGGGGTAATTTTTCCGTCCTACACTTTTATCAGCTTCAACATCAGGAAACTGATTGAGTAGTAAAAGATTATTTACCAGAAAAAAGGGAATGAGAGAGGCGAAAAACGCTGTCCAAGTAACTTTTCCAGTTAATGCAAATGCCGTACCCATGACCATTGATGTTCCGAAACCAAAACCCGGAGCTAGTAAACTAAAGGCTGGCAAGCGTGTGATCCAGGGAGTATAGGTGAGAATAATAAATAAAGAACTAGCAAAAACAAAGAACATGAAGAGACCGCGCAGATATACAAAATATACGCCAATTATCGAAGAAATAATGAATGTAACCCAAGCGACAATTAGGGCATGATGGGCAGATTGGGGATTTTGAGGCAAAGTGCCGCTACCACCGCTGAAAGGTGTTCGGGAGGTTTTTTCATCTAGACCACTCTTAAAATCTAGATATTCATTAAAAGCATTAACACTAATATGAGCTGATACTGCAGCAATCATGAAAAGTATAAAATACAAAGGATTTACAGTGCCATCAGTATATATCGCACATGCTAGACCAAGCAACACACAAATTGGGGATAATATAACAAAGGGAAGACGCATCGGGCCAAGCCATGTATGAAATTTCATATTTTTCCTCCAAGAGATAAATTTACTTATTTGGTTTTTTTGTGATTTTATAATGAATAATCATACCATAAAAGTAATGTGGTATGGATAGGAAAGTGTTATTAAAAAATCCTTGACAGGGAACAATTTCAATCTTATAATCCATACGTTTTTATTAGAGAAGACACAACATAAGGAGTAAATGTTATGACACCCCGTCCAAAGAGAAAACTTTCCATCGGGCGACGCAATCGGCGGCGTGCCCATGATGCTTTAATACCAAGAAATCTCGTTGCCTGCCCCAATTGTGGGGAAATGCGCCTCCCTCATAGGGTTTGCCCAAGCTGTGGGTACTATCAAGGCCGTGAAGTTATTGAAATGAAGAAAGAGTAAACACGATTTATAATGGTGAGATTTTAGGGCAATAATTTTAGATAGATAATTAATTCAACATATATCTAATTACCCAGAGTGATTTCTCTGGGTAATTCTTTTTGTTCAACTTAAAGAATAAGGTATAATTTAACCAGATTAATTCTCAATTCCTGATGAGGAGTAGAAAATGACACAAACAACTCGACCACCTGGAAAAACTACTATCGCGCCGGAAGTACTTCTTACAATAATTCGTCTCACTGTGTTGAAAGTTGATGGAGTGTATTCACTGTGCCCATTACCTGGTAGTGTAAACCGTTTGTTTTTGTTTGGACATAGAAAAGAGCCCCAAGTGAATGAAGGGGTAAAAATGGATATTAAAGATGATACAGTATATGCGGATATATACGTCATTTTAGACAAAGATAATAACGTGCGGGATGTGTGTCGAAATATTCAACGCGAAGTTGCACGGGCAATTTCACAAACAGTAGGAATGCAAATTGGACGAATTAATATTCATGTTGAAGATTTTGAATATCCGGATCTCACACAGGGAAAAATTCAAGGTGCTAGTTAGAAGAAATGAAGTCGCGAACTAAGGCAAGAAGCATTGCTTTGCAAGTCCTTTATGAAGTTGATTTGATGGGACACGAGCCTGGATTTGTCTTAGAGAACTTGCTTGAAATGGAGCGGCTTCAGGGAAATTTAGATGAGAAAGTAATCCCTTTTATTCATGAAATAGTTTCTGGTGTTGTTCCTCTAGCAAAAGTGCTGGATGATCATTTGGCTATGTATGCACCTGAATGGCCCTTTGATGAAATTGCAGTAATAGATCGCAATATTCTTCGAATTGCTTTATGGGAATTTGGAGTACATAAGGCTACACCCATGAAAGTTGCAATCAATGAAGCGGTCGAATTAGCAAAGTTGTTTGGGTCAGATAGTGCAGCTAGATTTGTCAACGGGGTTCTTGGCAGTGTCGCCGATCATTATGATGAATTGATCCAATCGTTACAAAAAGTTAAGGAGAGATAGGCGTGGATTTCCTCGGTATTGGTCCGATGGAATTGTTGTTTATTCTATTAATCGCCTTGATTGTGCTTGGTCCTAAGGAAATGCTGCAAGCATCACGAACAATAGGAAAACTGTTAAGGAAATTTTTCACTTCCGAAAGCTGGCGTGAATTTCGTAGAGGTATGGAGTCTGTGAAGAATTTGCCTTATCAAATGGCGCGTGAAGCCGGGTTGGATGAGGAACTGCAAACCATATCACAAGCAACAAAGCTGGATGCTTCAGATTTTGTCCTTCCAATAAATGAAAATTTTCGTCTCAAGACAATTGATGAAGTTATACAAAACGAAGCATCTCAATTCGATAGTGGGGATGATTTACAAAAAGAAAACAGTAAAAATTCTAGTGATATAAATCAATTAGATGATTCAACAACTTCCATTGTTCAAGAAAATTCTCTTAATGATCTTTCGCTGAAAGACAGAAATAAGTAGGTATTTAGGTTAGAAGTGATTAAGAAATTTTTCTATATTTTTTGTGCACCTTTTATTTTTTTATGGCGAATTGTTTTATGGATAAGGAACTTGCTGAAAGGACTCATATCTAGCGGATATCACTTTCTAACATATGAACCAGAAGATTCTGATATTGTTGAAATTGCAGAAAAAGTAGGTAAAGACCCAACCGTGCTCTTTCCCCAGATTGAAGCACTGAGACGGCATATTTTTCGGTCTCTGCTATTTTTGGTGGTAACAACTGGTTTTTCTTTTTACTATGCACAAGACATATTAACCTGGCTTACACGTCCTCTATCAGGAGGATTAACGTCTCTTAATGTGATAGATGTAACTGAGCCGATAAGCGTATTTATGCGAGTTTCGCTATTGAGTGGCTTTACATTAGCTCTTCCCTATATATTATTAGAGATATTGATTTTTATTGGTGAAGGGTTGCGCAGAAGAACGCGATTGTTTTTGATACTGTTTGTCATGCCAATGGGTCTTTTGCTATTCATAGGAGGGATGGCTTTTGCTTATTTTATTATGCTACCTGTTGCGGTTCCTTTTCTTTTAAATGTGCTAAACTTTCAAACAACAGTAAGAGCTTCTTCTTATGTGAGATTTGTTACAAATATTATGTTTTGGATGGGTGCAATTTTTGAATTTCCGATGATCATTTTTGTTATTGCAAAATTGGGATGGATACGGGCAAAAACGTTATTACATCAATGGAGATTGGCAGTTGTAATCATTGCTATTGGGGCAGCTCTGATAACTCCTACTGTTGATCCCGTTAATATGGCAATTGTTATGAGCCCTATGGTTTTGTTGTATTTTCTATCTATTGGATTAGCATTTATTGCCCAGCCTAAAAGTGCATAAGATATAAAGAAAATGAATAGAAGACTTCGATTTTTTATGATAGTAGTTTTATTGATGCTGATGTGGAATTTAGGCTTAGATAAAAATTTTCCACAAAGCGCCTATGCTTCAATTCCGACTTCAACTCCTTTACCGCAAGCATTAGTTCGATTTGAAGTAGAGATTCCTTCTGATTCCCCAAGTGGGACGGGTGTTGAGCTTATAGTGCTTGATGAGGTGAGTGGGCTAATGTTGAACTCAAAAAGATATACAATGTACGCCAAAGACGCAACCCACTATCAAATTGAATTGCCGTTGGTGGTTGGTTCAGTTGTCAAGTATCGCTATGTGCTTAGTGGAAATTCGCATGCTGTAGAGCATAATATGCTCAACCAAGCAGTACGCTACCGGCTTGTGAAAGTTTTTGGGGCAGGAATGATAGTTCATGACATTGTAGCCCGCTGGAAGGAATCTCGAGCCAAAGTGAATGCAGGGATTATCAAAGGCAAAATAGTAGATGAAAATGGAAAACCAATTGAAGGTATTCATGTATATTGTGGAGGATATTCAACAACATCAGATAAACATGGAGAGTTTCAAATTGATCACCTGATACCAGGAAAACATTTGCTCGTTGCTTATGCTCAGGATGAAAGCTATGAGACATTTCAACAAGAAGCTGTAATTGTATCAGAAAAGACCACAGTGGCAAATTTTAGCATGAAGCGAGTTCCATCAGTCATGATGGTGTTTTTTGTGGATGTGCCAAGTAACACACCTCAAAAAGCTCAAGTAAGGATAGCTGGAAATATTATCCAATTGGGAAATACATTCAAGGATTTACCAAGCGGAGTGAGTGGAAATATTCATCAAATGCCAGTGATGAAAAAAGTGGGTGAAAATAGATTTATAACGGCAATAAATTTACCCATTGGGGCGTATATCGAGTATAAATACACACTAGGAAATGGTTATTGGAATGCTGAAAGGGACGAAAAGGGGAATTTGTTGGTTCGCAGTATTCTTGTCCCTTCAAAGGGGCAAATAATCCATGATGAAGTATTCAGTTGGCAAGATATTCAAAGTACTCCATATATTTTTACTTATGCAAATCCTTCAGCTAACAAAGGTAAAAATGTATTTGTGAAAATCTTTGCCTATCAATGGAGTGAACCTTTACCAATGTGGCAGGAAAACGATCTGATGTGGACATATACACTTTTCAGTCCGTTAAGAATTATACCTAAGTATCCAAAGGTTGAATTTTGCGTTGAAGATGAATGCAATAACTAGCGGTTGTAGTACTCATTAATTCGCAGCTTTAACCCTTCTAGTTTTGCTTTGATATTTGTTAATTCAATTTTACTTTGTTTCGATTTTTCTCCTTCAGCTCTAATAAACCTTGTATAAGGGGCGATAGCGTCATTAATGCGCTGCAGGCTGCGTTCTAATTCTCGCTCAAAATGAGTGGTAAGGGAGAGAGCTAATTGAGTTCTCATGTCAGACATTTTTTGTCTTAACTCCTGTTTGGCTTGTTGACGTTTGGCAGGAATGATAAATAATCCGAGAGCAGCAATAACACTTGCAAAGAGGATGCCGGTGAAATCTGCAGCGGCTGTTGTCGCGGCTGCTGTGATAGCAGCACCAAGACCAACTGCTCCAATCTCAATAGCAGCAACAGCTGCAACGGTATTGCGAGTACTTTCAGCAAGAGCTTCAGCTTCACTTTGCTTATCAAAAGATTCGACAACGCGTTGAGTCTCTCGACCGACTCCTTCCATGATACGTTCTCTGTCATAGCTGAAACTGCCAATGTCGCCTATCAGCTGATTCTTATGTTCCCGACGCCGTTCTGCTATGTGTTCGGTAACAGCTTGCCATTGACGAAAGTTAGAGTCAACAATCCAATCAATTAATTCATTAATTTTTGTATCAATACGAGTGCTCACATCGCCCATCACTTTTTGCTCAAAACCGCTTTTGACTCGGTCCTTGTCAAGGAGGTCGAAAATGCGTGATAAGCGGATTGTCTCATCAAAGTAATCTTGTCCTTGCTGTTCAACTTCATAGAGAATATTCTCAATATCTGCAATTCTAAGGCGAAAATCTCGCTGCATGTCTTCTTTATAAAGGTTTAATTGTTCTTCGATACTACTCAGCATAGCAAAATCGTCTTTGAGAATAGCAAGTCGCTGTTCAATGATATTGAGATAACGTTGATTAAGGTGTAATCCAACCCCAATCGGGTTAAGAAACTTCAGCATTATTCTATTTCTTTCGTCGAGAGTATGGCGAATATAATTTTCTAATGCTTCAAAGCGGCTTTTTTGCCAAAATTCTGGGTTGCCACGTTTAGCTTGAAGAGCCAAGCGAGCACTAACGGGAAATATCTCAGGAGTAATACCGAGTAATGTGTTCGCTTTGTCTGAAATAAATTTTTGTATTTCGGTTAATTCTTTTTCATCTTGAAGTATGTCAATTTTATTGAGGACTATGATGATCTTCTTTCCCCAATCACGAATTTGTTCAAGAAAAACACGTTCACTTTCGGTAAATGGGCGATCAACGGAGGTGATGAAGAGGACTAAGTCGGCACGCGGAACAAAACGGTTTGTAATGATTTCATGTTCACGGATGACAGCATTTGTGCCGGGAGTATCTACAATGCTGATTTCATTTAAGACATCTATTGGAGCTGTGATAATATGAAGGTTTTCGTTAATGACTGTTCGCTCACGTTCTTTTCCATACCTAAGCATATTGATTTGCATAGTAGTCGGTGTTACGCCCTCTTTTAGGATTTCCTCTCCTAAAAAAGCGTTTATTAAAGCACTCTTGCCGGAATTGAACTCTCCTACAATAACTAAAAGAAAGAATTCATCAAGCTGCTCTAACGACTCTTTTAGTGTGTTCTGATCATCTTCACTAGCTGAAAATTTTACAAGACTTATAAGCAATTCATTAAGTATGGAACGTTCTTGTTTTAGAAGTTCTTCTTCTTTTGAACTTAGTATATGCATGTGTGAATCCTTTCAATAAGTCTTCCCTCATATCGTTAAATCAATTATACTACATGGGTTAAGTGATTATCACATGGTTTGTTAAAAGTTGGTGTAACATATTTTCTGTAAATTGCAGAACCTTAACAAACCTTATTGATAGTATTATAATTGTATCTTGTTAAAAATTAGCATTTCCAAAGGTTTATGGAAGAATTAATAAATCTTAGTGATCAAGAAGCCGTAAAAAGGGCTGCTCAGGGCGATAAAGAAGCGTATGGGGTAATATATCAACGATATGTTCAGCAAATATATCGGTATATTTTCTATCGCACAGGAGATCATCACGAGGCGGAAGACTTAACAGCGCGAGTTTTCATGCGCGCTTTGCGTCATATTAAAAATTATGATGAGCGCGGTTTGCCTCTTTCTGCATGGTTATATCGTATTGCTCATAATTTAGTTGTAAATTGGCATCGCGATAATCATCGGAGACAGTATATCTCTTTGGAAGAAATTGAATTGGCACATTCTTTTCAAGAACAACCGGAACAAAATGCTATGCAGAATGAGGAGAGAGATCTATTGCTGAAAATTATTAGACACTTACCTGCTGAAAGACAGCAATTGCTCATATTAAAGTTTGTTGAGGGTTTGTCGAATGCAGAAATAGGCAAAATTATGGGACGAAGTGAAGGTGCTATTAAGAGCTTATATCATCGGACTCTCTATAGTTTGCGATGTGCAATTAAAAATCATGGATATGGTTTGCAAATCATTGATAATAGCGATGAAGAATAGATAATAGGAGTAATAAAATGATTTTTACGGTTAAGGAAGAAGAACTTAAACAATTAGAAAATCATTTAGCTTCCTTGTATGAACCGATAAACCCTCGCAAGGAGTTCGTTGACCATCTGCGAGAACGGATCATGGATCCGGCGCCTAAAGTCTTGAAGGCTCAAAGTTACACTATAGACTGGCGTTTTATTGTAATATTCTTTATCGCAATGGTTGCTTTCTTTCTTATGATGATCACAATTTGGAAAGTAGTCATAACGAAATTATTAAAAAGTAAATAATTTTTACGCCAGTTAAGTAGCTCCCTTACGTGGTTATTAAGGAAAATAATTTTAATATGAGGTTTTCTAAGCGGGTACTTTTTTATTTATCGAAATATCGCCTAGCAGTGCTAGGTTCTTTTCTCAGTATTCTTATGGTGAATGCAGCAAATATTGCAGGACCATATCTGTTAAGGATGCTCATTGATAAAGGAATTCTCTCTCTATCTATGGAGTGG
>DAOUFY010000045.1:0-2999 GCA_034429745.1 Anaerolineales bacterium | reverse complement strand
TAATTAACACTTATTTTTATTTTAGAAATAATTGTTTTCCCTTAAACATCCGTTTATTAGGATGGTTATCTGATTGGTTGCAAATACAATATATGATTCATCTTCAATTGTAAAAGTTTTTCAACCTCAATTCAATTATTGTGATATAATAAACATCTGTATATTTTCCAACGATCTACCCAATACT
Organism: Anaerolineales bacterium; assembly: GCA_034429745.1. Taxonomy (GTDB): domain Bacteria; phylum Chloroflexota; class Anaerolineae; order Anaerolineales; family DRKV01; genus JBAXBF01. The sequence continues at coordinate 2,812 of DAOUFY010000045.1, read as the reverse complement.
ATTCTTCAGTATGGGGTAATTTTATTTTAGAGACATATATCAATGCTGACAATCTACACGACAAGGATTTTAATGTATGAATAAAGGAATAATTTACGCTATTGGTGCTTACTTAGTATGGGGTTTATTTCCTGTTTATTGGAAATGGTTAAATTTCGTTCCCGCACTCCAACTGCTAAGTCATCGTATATTCTGGTCATTTGTATTAATGATCATCATTTTGATGCTGTTAAAAGAAGGCAAGACTTTCCTTTCTATTGCTTTCCAAAAACATACGATTAAAGTATATTGTCTTGCTGCACTTTTAATAGGGGTAAATTGGCTCATTTATGTATGGGCAGTAACCAATGACCACATTGTTGAGGCTAGTCTAGGATATTTTATTAACCCTTTATTGAGCGTTTTATTGGGAGTAATCTTTCTTCGCGAGCGATTACGCTTATGGCAATGGGGCTCTATTAGTTTAGCTACTGTTGGGGTTGCTTATCTTACGATAACTCACGGCAAAATACCTTGGATAGCCTTATCACTTGCCTCCACTTTTGCTTTATATGGATTAGTTAAAAAGAAAGCTCCGCTTAATGCTGAATTTGGGCTTACTCTTGAGACAGGAATTCTTTTTTTGCCGGCAGCATTGTACTTAGTTTATGCCGAAATATCATCCCAGGCTGCCTTTTTACACTATAGTTTGTTGTCGGATTTTTTACTGATCGGTGCTGGTCTAGTAACTACCATCCCACTCCTCATGTTTTCATCAGCTGCTCACCGTATTCCGCTTTCCCAAATCGGTATTCTTCAATACCTTTCTCCAACGCTTCAATTCCTGCTAGGAGTTTTTGTCTATCATGAAGCTTTTACCTTCTCTAAATTCATTGGTTTTTGCTTCGTATGGTTCGCTCTGGTAATATTTGCCATTGAAGGTTATGTATCCTATCGTTCGAGACTAGCTTTAGCAAGTTCACAATAGGTGCATATGACCAACCATTTTTCTTTTTTCATCATGGTGCACCCGTCTTGAAGATAAATTATATACATGGTTTTATACATATGATTAAAGGCAAGATTTCTTCCCCACTTTACCAATAATCTTTCATGTCAATCGTAACCTTCTTAATACTGTAAAAAACCAAGATACTAATTCATCCTAAACAACAACCTCACATGTAAAATGTGAGGTTGTTGTTACAATTTACAAGATCAACAGAAAATCAATCATCGTTGCTTTCGCTGTTTGTTATGATAAAATTGACTGTGTCTGCGTTTTCGTTCAAACTCATCCATCCCTCTACTGAGTTGATCCATATACGCCAAATAATCTGAAACCTCCTCACTAGCAAGATATGGCACGGCTTCTTGGAGTCTATACTGCATTAAATCTAGAGCTTTTTGTCTTTCTCCCCTTCGTTCAAATTCAAGCGCTTCTTCGGCTATGGACGCTACATCTACGAGAGAAAAGTGGCTTAGCACGGTTTGATTGTCGGGCTTTGAGCCTAGTTCCTCTTTGCTAATGTACTGGAATACCACTTCGCCCGTTTCTTCAATAATTTGGTTGTTTTCATCTTTGGCAATAATCTTAATGTTTATTGGTAACTTGTCCACTCCATTTTGCGCAGGGAGTTGGAGATCAAGATATACTTCTCTAATTTGTTCAGAGCACAGATTACCTATATAAACGTGAGTTTTTTGCCGGCGTTTTACCATCTTCCATTTTCCAGGAATATTCATCTTGATGTGAGGAAAAGGTGGAATAATGATTTCTATATCGCGCAAACTAATAGTGAACAAATTTTCTAGTTCTCTCATAAATATATCTTCAATCATTATAGGAGATTCAATATAATAATAATTTCCACCTCCCAAGGTCGCCATTCTTTCCAATAAAAATTCATTGTAGTCCCTGCCAACGCCAAATGTTGATGTGGAAATACCCCTGTTATGTATTTCTTGGCTATGAAATCCCAATTCCTCAATGTCAACTATACCTACATTCGCTAATCCGTCAGTCAATAAAAACGTGCGGGAAATCATTGCCTCATCTAATCCCTCAGCAACGCAATGACAACCCCTCAGCCATCCCCCACTGAGGTTGGTTGAACTACCAGGTTGTAATCGTCTTACCTGCTCTTTCATCATCAAGCGGTTATTATCAGTTACATTATGGCGGTACACTAAAGTTTCAACATGAGTATCAAAGGCAACAACAGATACAATATCCTCTTCCCCCAATAGGTCTAGAAGATGAAAAACGGCAGTTTTGACATATTCTAATTTTCCACCGCTCATAGAGCCACTACAATCAATAACTAAAGAGAGGTTTAATTTAGGACGTTCATAAGATTGAGAAACTTTAGGAGCATGCAAAGCAACTTCTACAATTCGTCGAGTAGGCTCTTCTTTAGCTATATAATCAACATCAGTATTTAAAATTAATATTTTATTCTCGCTCATTTTTGCTCCTTATATTATTAGTTATTTTATTAGGTATATTTTTATTTCGCTTCTCTCTAAATCAACTATTGTCTTCTTAATTGATTGGAAAATAAATATTTTGCATAATCAAGCAATTTTGAGATATTATCCTTTTCGACTTTGTTCACCCTGTCTTCTACGTGAAGCTCTATGCCGTCAACTATTTGATATCGCTGCCATGTACTCTGTTCTACATTTTGTGAGGGCTGATTTGGAGACACATTTTGTGACGGTACTGATTTTTGCTTTCTGGTATAGTTTACGTTCTGTACATCATAAAAAGACCTAGGGTGCAGAGAAAGTAATTTCTCAATATAATCTACAGCGCTTTCTCTGAGTTCTG
>DAOUFY010000044.1:0-6100 GCA_034429745.1 Anaerolineales bacterium | reverse complement strand
GTGATCCAAGTAGGAGCAACAGAAAAACAGCTCAATAAGAACATAATAGAATTTGTTGTGATTCCTCAAATGAGCGTTACTTTTGAAAAAGAAGTGTATCCTCCTTATAAAGATGAAAAAGATAACAAAATTAGAATTAGCGCAGAAACTAAGCTTCCTGAAACCTTTTCCTTAGAAGTGGATCCACCAGCCTTTAAAAGAGCGGGATCGAATGTAATTTATTCTCCGATAGACAGAGATGAAATAATGGGCAAGGTAAATATCCGTAATGCTTTGGATAACTCACAAACTGAGCAACTGCCTATTAGGATTCAAATGCCCAAAATAAAATGGTGCATCAGAAAAGATAAGAATGAAAAATTCGAGTGGAAAGATAAAGTAGAAAACGAAGAAATCTGGATTAACGAATTGTATCAGGATCAATATCCATGTTTGAATATATTGTATCCTCCTTCTTATAACCATAAGATAAGGCTTTCTGTTGATGGAGACACCATTAATGGTAAGCATATTGAGGCAAAAAGAAGAATTGAGTTTGATTTAAAAGCCTTAGAGGACAGTTTTCGAAGCCGTTTACCGAAAATAAACGTAGGTATTATTTTAAATGGCCATGAAAAACCCTTTCCTCTCTTCACATTGCAAACCCAATGGGTAGCTTTGGATAAAAAATGTTATGCCTCTTTTGACGACCAGAATGTAATCGTGAAGGTGGAATGGAGAACAGAAAAGGGCAAAAGAGATGGTAATGTTATTGCATACTTATTTGGCGTTCAAGAATCAGCTAATCAAGATACACATCTCCAACTGATAATGGAAGAAATTGACCGGGAAAATAAGAGAAGGATTGAATTCACACTATCAAAAAATCTGGAATCAACGTTGAGATATTTGGTCCTTCTACGTCCCCAAAATCTATCACTCCCCCGTGCAAAGTGGACCTTGGTTGACCTAATGAAGGACACCAATAGCCAATTAATAGATATTAGAGGTGAGGACGTAGGCAAAACAGTAACTGTCACTCATGTAATTTTAGAGAATAAGAGTTGTATGAGTTTAAAGTACGATTATCAAATAACTATAAAAGGCAAGGTGATAAACCAACAATTAATAGGCAATAATGATCGTTCTCAGAAAATTATCATTACTCCATATAACGAAAATTGGTATATTGGTGAAATTGAGGTAAGAAATGCAACAGTAGATTACTTAAGAAACATGGATGATACAAACCCGATAAAATTTGAATGTGATTCTTCAAAAAAGAATATCATTCAATCTATCGAAGATCGACAAGGAGATGGAGCATATTACTGTAATATATGTGGTGCGATCTTTTGGTCAACAGAAGCATCTGAAATAGAAAAAAAGGTGAATGGACACAAATTGTATGCCCCTATATCTTTTGTAGTCGAAGGTCTAGATTAGAAATATGGTTTGTTGAGGAGGAGAAGTTATGGCTCTCAATCCGTTAGATGTAACTCGGGCTATAGAAGATAATTATCTCAGTTACCTTGAGACAGTTTTTAGAATAAATCATCATGAACTGCAGGAACAATTTACCAACCTCATTCGCCGTGAGGGTAGGTTAGTTAGAGGCCCGATCGTTGAGGCTGTTCCTCCGTTTGAAAGTGCTGATACTATAGAAGATCTTATTAAAAAAGGATTTTTATGTTCCTCATTCCAGGCTTTGAATAGTGAAAAATTACCGTTCAATCGTCCATTGTATAAGCATCAACAGCATGCCATTGAAAAGATCGTCGTTGAAAAACGTAATGTTGTTGTAGCTACTGGTACTGGCAGTGGAAAAACTGAGGCGTTTATTATTCCAATTATTAATTATTTATTGCAGCAAAAAGAAAGCTCAACATTAGGACCAGGTGTAAGAGCTTTATTGCTTTACCCGATGAATGCATTAGCAAATGACCAACTTAGCCGCCTGCGTGATCTATTAAAAAATATCCCTGAAATTACTTTCGGACGTTATACAGGAGATACTCGAATAAAGGAAAGCGAAGCGCGAGAGTTATATATAAAAACGTATAATCAAGTACCTTTAAAAAACGAACTCATTTCTCGGGAACAGATGCGAGCATCTCCACCGCACATCTTACTTACCAATTATGCCATGCTTGAATTTTTACTATTACGCCCTAGCGATCATGTATTTTTTGATGGAAAATACGCGAAATTTTGGCATTTTATTGTATTAGATGAAGCTCATACTTACAATGGTGCAAAGGGAATTGAAATGGCAATGCTGCTAAGGCGATTAAAAGATCGAGTTGGCATAGGAGAAGGGGGGAAATTACAATGCATTGCTACTAGTGCTACTTTAAGTTCTGAAGAAAGTGAAATTCCAAGAATTGCCTCTTTTGCTAGTCAATTATTTGGGGAAAAGTTTAACGAGCAAGATGTCATAACTGCGACGAGAAAAAACCTAGCAAGCAACAATATCCATACCTTTAAGTCCTTTTGGAAACCTCAAGCTTCTGTATATTCTCTGTGGTGTGAACAAAGTAAGAAAGAATTTGAACACGTGGAGTGGGAAACCATAAAAAGAAAAAGTGTACAGCTTGGTGTCCCTGAAAACGATATTAAGAATGCTATTAGTCAAGCTAAACAGTCTGGTAAATATTCTGTTTTTCTATATGAAGTGCTTGCTAATGATGGGCGCGTAATTCGACTCAAGGAAGAATTGGAAAAGGGACCATGTACCTTTGATGCACTAGCGAAACTTTTGTTTGATGAAAACGATGAACCAGAAGAACGGCTCGTTGAATTAATTAACCTGACAGTACAAGCTAAACACCATGCTGAAGATAGTCCGCTCTTACCGGCAAAGTATCACTATTTTGTTAGAGCTACCGAAGGAGCTTATATCAGCTTTATGCCGGAAAGGAAGTTATTTATCACCCGCCATGAGGAGATAGACGGGGGTGATAAAAAGTATAAGGTGTTCGAGATGGCAGTTTGTCGCCAATGTGGCTCATTATTCTTGGTTGGTGAAACATATGAAGATAAATCATTTTCGCCTCACCGACAGTATTTAAAGCAATTGGGAAATAAATATTACGAAGATAAAAGTAACATGGAAGTATATTACTTGCCAGATCTTTCTCAACCATTGTTGTCAATGGATATATCTGAAGATGAAGATGAAGAAGTTGAGCTTGAAAGTATTTCAAAGGATAAAAAACCTTTCCAGCGAGAACAGTACAAAGTATGTATTGCTTGTGGAGCAATAGGGCAGAGAAATCAATTATCGCCTATTTGTGAGTGTGGCGAAGTTTTTTACAAAGACGCTATCCGAGTATCATCAAAAGACGGGGTAGTGTATTCTTGTCCTTCTTGTCGTTCAAAGAGCAGCAGTGGGTTAGTCTGGCGCTTTATGGTTGGCAATGAAGCGGCAGCAAGTATTTTGGCTTCTACGTTGTATCAGTGTCAAAACAGCACAAAAATAGTCGAGGAGAATGAAAAGAAAGATCTACCCCGCCTCTTAATTTTTTCTGATAATCGCCAGGACGCAGCCTTTTTTGCTCCTTATTTAGAGAGAACTCATAACAACATATTGCGGCGCCGCCTCATATTGCATGTTCTGCAGAAATTCTCTGATAAGGTAAAAAATAACGCTTGGGAGTTGAAGGATTTGGCTGAGGCATTAAAATTGATTCTCCTCAAAAGGGATGACTTTAAAGAAGATAGTGATCAAAGTCTTGAAAATGAAGCCTGGAAGTGGGTAATTAGTGAATTTTTAGCTTTAGATAAGCGAAACAGTTTGGAGGGCGTTGGGTTATTAGGTTTCTCGCTTAGAATGCCTGCGCTGTGGAAGCCTCCTGAGTATTTTCTAGAATTGGGGTATTCAGAGGAAGAGATTGCCTTAATTTACCAAAATTTATTAAATCATTTTCGATTGCGAGGTGCTATAAATTTTCCTGATGATATTAACCCCAAAGATGAATTTTTTGCTCCTCGAAATCGGGAAAGTTTTTTTGTACATATAAAAGATTCAGGCAATGTCCAAGGAGCAATATTTGGTTGGTTACCTTCCAGACGAGATGGAATGAATAGTCGTTTAGACTATATAAAACGCTTATTATCCACCGTTCCTCATTTAGATTCATCTTGCGATGTTGTTGAATTATCAAGAAATTTGCTTGATAAGGTATGGAAGGAGGACTTATTTTCACAATATTCTATTTGGGAGGATTATTTTTTTCTCTCAAAAGATAAATCTATGATTAAACGTTCGATTAATCTTAGTTACTGGCAACTGAGACCAACGTTGCTTGACAATTCTATTCAATGGTATATTTGTGATACTTGTAAAAATATAACCTTGCATAACGTACGTGACGTATGTCCTTCTTATTGCTGTACAGGAAAGCTCGTTCCTTTCTCTCCTAACGAATACAATAAAAATAATCATTATTATAAGCTATATACTGAGAGCGAACCTTTACGGCTAGCCGTAAAAGAACATACTGCGCAATTAACATCAACTTATGCGTCTGAGTTACAAAAAGATTTTATTGAAGGGAAAGTCAATGCGCTTAGTTGTTCAACAACTTTTGAACTTGGGGTTGATATAGGAGAACTAGAAACGGTGTTTTTGCGAAATGTTCCTCCCTCTCCCTCTAATTATATTCAACGTGCAGGGCGAGCTGGTCGCCGTAAAAGTAGCGCAGCTTTAATTTTGACATACGCTCCTTTGCGTTCTCATGATATGTATTATTTTCAGGATCCAATAAAAATGGTGAACGGAAAAATAAAGTCGCCTTATTTTAAGATAGCTAATGAAAAAATTGTATATCGTCATATGTATGCTACGGCCCTAGCTGCTTTCTGGCATCGTTATCCGGAAACATTCAAAGATGTGGAACAATTTTTCTTTAGTAGTGAGCCGATTATTGACAAAATGCGAGATTTCCTTGATGAGCAGCCAGAGGGTTTATTGAAGTCATTGAAAAATATTATTCCTGCTGAGTTGGTTCATACCATTCAAGTCGAAGAATGGGAATGGATTGACACGCTTCTGGATGAAGAGAATGGGGTATTAAATCTTGCCTATCAACAAGTGAAGAATGACGTTGAATCTCTAGAAAAAGTGAGAGAAGAGCTATTTAAGGAAGGTAAAAAGTCCGACCATATTCTTAAATGCATCAGAACAATTAAAAAAGAAGATATCATCAGTTATTTATCAAAACATAATGTACTGCCAAAGTATGGCTTCCCCGTTGATGTAGTGGAACTTGATTTGCAAAATCATCCGCAGGATAAAGAAAAACTTGAACTTACACGCGACTTACGTTATGCAATTGCAGAATATGCCCCAAGCAGTCAAGTTGTCGCTGCAGGCAAGTTGTGGACTAGCCGTTACATAAAGCGCCTGCCTGATCGCACGTGGTTAAAATATCAATATGCTATCTGTGAATTTTGTGAATGTTATCAAACTAAACTAAGTACAAGTGAAGATGACCAGAAAATTAATGATGAAAAAGAAAATAATTGTAAAATTTGCGGCAAGCCGCTAGGTAAAAAAAGAGGTAAATTTATTATTCCTCGCTTTGGTTTTGTGGCTGACAATAACGTTGACAAGCCCGGTGATACAAAACCGGAACGCACTTATACTACGAGGATATATTTTAGCGGATATGCCAACACTCTAAAGCCCATAGAGGTGGATTTGGGCAACAGCATTGCAGTGAAAATTATTCCCTCTACCGATGGGAAATTAGTTGTTATTAATCATGCAGGCGCAAGTGGGTTTAAAGTATGTTTTTCTTGTGGGTACGCTGATCTAAATAAAGGAAATTATAAAAACCCCCATAAGAATTATTGGGGTCAAGATTGTAATGGTAACCTAGAAACAGTTTCCTTAGGACATGAGTTTAAAACAGATGTTCTTCAAATTAGATTCAAAGGTTATACCAATAAAGACCAAGGATTTTGGTATTCTTTACTTTACGGTATTTTGGCAGGTACGAGTATTTGTTTAGATATTGAACGCCAAGACATTGATGGCGTGTTATTTTCCTATGATGGAGATAAAACAAAGCCATCTCTTGTTCTCTTTGACAATGTTCCTGGTGGTGCAGGTCAT
>DAOUFY010000043.1:0-95060 GCA_034429745.1 Anaerolineales bacterium | reverse complement strand
ATAATATTTACAGAGCCATACCCATATGGGGGGGGGAGGGTATAACTTAATCTTACACCCTTTTATCAATCCTGTCAATAGGGTCAAACAACTAAGGAGGTAAAAAAATGAACGAATTACTCATTGCATTTGTTACTGGTCTTACTACAGGAGGCCTAAGCTGTCTAGCTGTTCAAGGAGGTTTGCTCACTTCATCGCTGGCTTACCAAATTGAGCGCGATCTTGGTACTCAAACAACTACTAATAAGACTTCTGCAAGAGGAATCGCCATCGCAAGACCAATTTTGATCTTTTTACTAGCAAAACTGCTTGCTTATACTGCCCTAGGTTTCTTGCTTGGCTGGCTTGGTTCTATGCTTCAGCTGACACCCATATCACGCGCAATCCTTCAAATAGGTATTGGCATTTTTATCAGCTTAACAGCCTTGCGTCTATTAACCAACCATCCCTGGCTGAGATTTTTCACCTTTGAACCACCAAGGCCAATCACAAAAGCCATCCGCAAGATATCCAAGAGTGATCATGGTTGGATTACACCGTTATTATTAGGTCTTATGACTGTTCTCATTCCTTGTGGGGTAACCCAAGCAATGATGGCAGTGGCTATGGGAAGCGGTGATCCTATCCTTGGAGCAGGGATTATGCTGGCATTTACCCTAGGAACAAGCCCCATCTTCTTTTCAATTGCTTATTTTGCTACCAAGCTGGGTTCGCGGCTGGAAAAAGCCTTTTCTCGTTTTGTTGCTGTCGTAATGCTTATTTTAGGCGTAACTACCATTGTAAGCGGCAGCAATATTTTAGGGTTACCCATTCTTTTAAGTGAAGCGTTGCCAATCAGCAGTATCGGCGATTCATTTGGACCAGCATTAGCTCAACAAGAACCTGCATCGCCTACTGCAGCTGTTCTTCAGGCCGGGTTTGGCTGCCCTTGCTGTAAAAATCGGTTTTCATCTGCAAAACCCAACCAACCACAATACGGGCCGGCAATTCCAACTACCACACCCTTACCGCCTTCTGAATCCACATCAAAATCAACTTCGACTATTACCCTATACGCAAAAAACGAAGGATATGAACCGAGTGAACTTATTGCTCCTGCCAATCAACAGGTAACCTTAAACATCATTACTCAAGATACCTATTCTTGTTCATTAGCATTTGTCATACCTAGCTTAAACGTTCAGCTTATCCTGCCACCAAGCGGTACAACCTCCATAAACATCCCACCGCAAAAACCCGGCACGGTAATCCCCTTCAGCTGTTCTATGGGAATGTACACAGGCAAAATTATTTTCAAATAATCCTAAAAAATTTCATATGTTTCCATGAGGTGAACAGTGATTACACAAGTTTTTAAAGTAAAAAACATGCATTGTACAGGATGTGCTTTAGTACTGGAGAGCATTGAAGATGAATTAAAAGGTATTCAAAGCATTTCAGCCAGTTATCGAAAACAGCAACTTGAGGTACAATATGATGAGAATCTGTTGCAGACAGAAGATATTCTCAACGCCATACGTCAAAAAGGTTATGAAGGTGAATGTATTTCAGTATGATAGAATAAAACAGAAAAAGGGATAGATTATGGGTAAAAAAGCATGGCAAATTGACAGAGAAATGCGTCTCTCTGCCATTCCCCTTGATCGACGCAAGCACCCAAGCCATTGGGAAGAAACCAGTCAATCTTTCCCACAGGGTGATGAACTTATACTGTTGTTTTGGGATGCCAAAGTTCCCGGCTCAGGCGCACCTGAATGTGTTTATGTCGAAATGGCAGAGTCTATGGCAAATAAAGGTTTTGAGGTCAGCCATGCTGAGGAATTTCTTTTACCGGGGATGGAATTGGCAGCTAAAAAGGATATTTCCAAACTGCGCGTGTTGACTGCTGAATTTTTGGAGGCACTATTCAATGCTCCCCAAGATCCTAGCAGTCCATACCATACCTTCCACCATCCCCTTGAATGGGATGATATCGTAAAAGAGCTGGGGAATGTCGAAAAAACCTCGTCTTGCCCACAGCTGCCCCAGCTTGAAGAACGAATATATCATGGTTGGCTTGGGCAGTTGGCAGGCGCGTCGTTTGGTACAGCGATCGAAGGCTATCATGGAACGCGTCTGCGTGAGGTGTACGGCGAAATCAACAGCTACATTACTCCCCCAGAAACAATGAATGACGATGTCGTCTATGAACTAGTATTTCTCGACGCCCTAGAAAGTGCAGGGAGCAACCTAAACGCTCGGCATATTGCCCTTGAATGGCTGTATCAAATTCCTTTTGGATGGTCAGCAGAGTGGATTGCCTTGCAGAACTTGTGTCAAGGTATATTTCCGCCTGCAAGTGGCAGTTTCCGCAACCCCTTCTCCGATTGGATTGGAGCCCAAATGCGGGGCATGGTTTGCGGTATGGTCGCGCCGGCTGCTCCTTTGCTTGCTGCACGCTTTGCTTTTGAAGACGCGCGCATATCACATTCTGCTAACGGGATTTATGGGGAGATCTATGCTGCTGTGCTTACTTCTCTGGCATTCCAAGAAAAAGAACTTCCTGCCTTAATCACAAAAGCTGCTGCTTATGTTCCCCAACAAAGTGAGTATGCAGCTGTGCTGCGAGAATGCATCGAACTTTTCCAAAAGATCAGCTCACCCTCTACTTCATGGCAGCAGCTTGATCAACGCTTTGAGCAATACAATTGGATTCATGCATATCCAAATATTGCTGCCGTACTCACTGCTCTTTGGTATGGTGGGGGAGACATGACGCGTTCTTTTGCTTTGCTGGCAGAGGCCGGGTTGGATGTAGATTGCAACGGTGGCTTAGTGGGAAATATTCTTGGGGTTATGTTTGGCGTGCCTACTTGCTGGGCAGAGCCGTTAGGGGATACGCTGGAGACATATTTGCCCTCCCATCCTACACTCTCCATTCGTCAGCTCGCAGCCCGAACCGAGATGCTTGCCCAGCGTGTGCTTTCTGCAAACGAAAAAGGCAAACAATAAGTCAAGTTGCTTATCTAAACCCTCCACTGAGCTTGCTTTTTCGTTTTGAGATATTTTTTAGATATTGCTTATGGGATTCATACCCCACCGGCAATCCTCGTTGAGCAAACTCCCGCAAGAGTAATAATTCTACTTGCTCTTTGTCAGCTTGAGTAATCGTGGCGGCTTCATGGGCGCGATGCAAAAGGTAGGGGTAAGGATGAGTACCCATCAAGCGGCATTGCTCCCATAGTCCATAATGCAGGACATTGAGCATAGTTGAGTTAAAAGCAACCCAAGCCGGCACTTCCACTCGCACCAACCAAGGTGAACCTTCACTGCCCACATTTAGATAAAAGAAATGCAACGCAAGTTCTTCACGATAAGCTTCGGCAAAAATCGCTTGAATACCAAAGATCGCTGATCGTTCTCCTGGCGCTAACAAATTGGCAAGCAAATCTTCATCGGTTACCCCTCCAAGCATTCCATTAGATAAAGTTTGAAATTCCTCTGACTCAGCGATTTCCAAACTGCGCACCAGCCAATCCGCACGCGGCTTATCAATATAGGCGGCACTGATCACATGCTCATCATACAAAATTTGCAGCGCTTCTAGATAACTTTTTAATGCTTGGCGATAAACCCCTTGAGAACTTTTATCCTCTCGATCCAACGCCCCCCATAAAGCCAGCGTGCCATCAGTTAAGGTTACAACCGACCCTGAAGATGCCCCATTTTCTGCTTTGATTTCTCGCACTTGTTGGGCAAGAGCTTCGCGTTCCATAACATCACGGCGCATAGAGATCATCTCGCTTGCAGTCATCTCTGCTGAAACAAGGTTATCATCGCAAAAGAGATGCGTTCGCGTTCGGATGATAGGCAAACTTTCTCGTCCCTTCCATACAATGGTGCCGATATTAATCAAATAGTAATTCAGGGGAGCATGCCGATCCGGAAATATTTGTGAGCCATCTGAGGCTATAATATAATATGGGGCTGCATTGGTGGGCAAGGGGTAGTGAGCATTAAGAGGTTCATCCAGAGGAATTGCACAGCGTATAGAAGGCACGACCGCTGACGCCCGTTTAATTTTATCGCGCAACACTTCACCGCGATGGGCGTGTTTGCTTAAGATTGCTCTGGCAGCTTTCCTTCTCTCCAACAGTTGCCGAAACCTTGCCGCGGCTTGTTCGCCAATCATTCTTATTTGTTGAGTTAACCCTTGAACATCCAATGCCATACACTCACCCTGCACCTCATTATAATCCATTAGTCTGAATAAATGCAGCAAAAGCAAAAAAGAAGCACCCATCAACTCAAGGATTAAGGTAGAATCAACGTAATAAGCAAATAAGCAAAATAATATCTTACGGTATATTACTTAATAAACAAAAAGGAGAAAAAAATGCAAGCAAAGCATAAGATAATAACCGCTGCCATTGTCAGCGCCCTCGTTTTAGGCATGACGATCTGTCTGACGGATAACATCTCTGCCGCCGCGCCAGCTGCAGAAGAACCGCCTCAACGCACCATCACCGTCACCGGCGAAGGGTCAGTAACCTTGGATGTAGATACAGCCTCCATTGCTATAGGTGTCCAAAGCGAAGACAAAGAAGCCTCCAAAGCAGTGGCTGCCAACACTTCCCAAGCTAAGCAGGTGTTAGAAAGACTGAAACAAGCCGGTATTGACGACAAAGATATTCAAACGGCCAACTTCACCGTCTATCCACGCCAGCAATATGATGCAGAAGGAAAGCCAACCGAAACAACTTATGTAGTAGAAAACACGGTTTATGTTAAGGTAAGAAATCTGGAGAAAATTGGCGAAATCCTTGATTCTGTAATCAAAGCCGGCGCCAACAACATTCACAGCATTCAGTTCGATGTAGCCGATAAAACCAGCGCGTTTCAAAAAGCCTTGGAAAATGCCATCCAAGATGCCCGCGTAAAAGCTGAGGTCGTGGCAAAAGCCAGCAACGTGAAACTAGGACCCGTGTATTCGGTGCAAGTCATAGGAGAAAACATCCCTACGATGTATGGAAGAGGCATGCTTCAAGCAGCTGCACCAGCTGACGCCAAAGTACCAATCTCCGGCGGTCAGACCGAGATTACAGCAACGGTTACCGTAGTTTTCCTCATTGGAGGGTAAACTAGGAGAACATTTTGGAAGAATATGAATTTAGCCCGCCGCGATTGGCGGGCTACCTCTATTTAGCTGCGCTCATCAGCGTTATTACAGCGATCAATCTGATCAATTTACTCTATATCGCCTTTGCACCGTTGGAGGCGAACATTATATTGCATTTAGTATTCGCCCTCATTGCTCCCTTGCCTCTGCCCTGGCTTATTATTCATATGCGTTCTTTAGCTCGCAGCCGCTACATTCTCGAAAGAGATGGGGTGCGCTTGCAGTGGGGTGCAAGGCAAGTAGATTTACCCATGAACAGCATTTTATGGGTGCGGTTGGAAGAAGATGATCCAGCCCGTCTTGTTCGGCCGCGCTTTCAATTGCACGGTTCACTTTTAGGATTCGGTAAACGGATTTTGCCCAGCGGTGATGAGGCAGAGATTCCGGTAGAGTTTATGGCTAGCCGCGGCAGCCCTATTGTGTTAATTGCAACAGCAGAACGCGTTTATGCCATTTCTCCTCAACAAGCTTTTAACTTTATTCAGCTATTTTTACGGCTAACTGAATACGGCTCATTAAACCCTATTCCTTATCGTTCCATACAGCCCAGCCTACTCCCCAAAGGCATTTTACAGGCAAAAGGAATAAGAATCTATTTGATAGCGATTCTTCTACTTAATTTATTATTCTTCAGCGTGATTTGGATGATCACCGGTCCAGCATGGTCAACGTTTTCTCACCTGCACGAAAAGGTTGGCATAATCGCGAAACTATGGTTGCTGCCTTTTCTCAACTTAGGCATGAGTATTGCAACGTGGTTACTCGCCATAACCCTTTACCGAACAGAAAAAAGACGTCCCTTAGCATACCTTTTATGGAGCAACAACATCGTTGCCGCCTTTTTATTAATGGGTGCAGTGTATGTTTTATTGCAAAATTAATCAGGTGGCAAGGTTTTGCCGCGTTTTTATCCACAGTTATCCACAATTTTATGCCATTTATCCACATTTTCTTATAATTTTACTCACAGCTGCACATATATAGCCATTCAATGAGATTCGTTTAGCTATATATTGGCATTCATAGATAACACAAGCTCTTATTTACTGTATATTTATACGTTTAATTGTTAAGGGTGTTCTTGTCCAAATTACTCATGCAACTATTCATGAAATATGGTAAACTATTCATAAAATACAACTTAAAGGGGCTAATTTTTGTCAAACGTAGCTATTGTAACCGATAGTATTGCCAGTATTCCAGAACCATTGATTGGGGAATTGAACATCCATTGGGTACCATATTATATTCATCGCGGCAGTGAAGTATTGCGCGATTTAGTAACCATCCAACGCGATGAATTTTATTCTTGGATGAAAACCGCTACCGAACTTCCTCAAACCGCTAGCCCTGGGCCTGGAGATTACTATAAAAAATATACTCACCTTATTCAACAAGGGATTAAAGATATTATCAGCATTCACATGTCATCTAAAGGCAGTGGTGCTTACCAAGCTGCCTTAGCGGCTAAATCCATGATCACTGAAAGTTTTCCAAAGATTCAAATTGAGGTTATTGACTGTCTGAATGTGGCTATGTGCCAGGGATGGATGGCAGTTGAGGCAGCTAGAGCAGCCCTAATGGGCAGTTCAATGAGCCAAATCATCCAGTTGATTCACGAGATGATCCCCAAAACCAAGATGATTCAAACCGCAGATACCCTGAAGTATCTATACATGGGCGGACGGATCGGGCGTGCAAAACATTTGGTGGCATCGCTGTTGAATATTAAACCTCTTATCAGTATGGAGAACGGCGAAATTGTTGCTTTAGGCACAGCCATAAGCCGTCAGCGAGCTTATAAGGCTATGGCGAATTTTATCGAATCACGCGTCGGTAAAATGGGCAAAATTAAAATCGCCTACGTTCATGCAGCTGCAGAAGAAGAAGTATATAAAATTAAAAGTTTAATCGAAGAACGAGTGGTCTGCGTGGAATCTCTTATCAGCGAACTTTCACCCGCCTTAGGCGTGCATAGCGGGCCAGGAACAGCCGGCATTGCCTATTTTCCAATTTCTTAATTGCAAACCATAACAGCAGAGGATACTCAATGAAAGCAAGTATAACAATTGGTGAAATATGGGGCATACCCATAAATATTCATTATAGTTGGCTGCTGATTTTCATCCTGATCACCTATTCATTGGGCATAGGATATTTTCCGCAAGAATATCCGCAGTTGAATCTTTCAATGAACATCGTCATCGGAGCTGTAACGAGCTTATTATTCTTTGGCTCGGTGCTGTTGCATGAATTGGGGCATTCATGGGTCGCTTTGCGAAACCAAATTTCTGTCCGCAGCATCACACTGTTTATCTTTGGAGGTGTAGCTCAAATCGAAGAAGAACCCCACACACCCGAAGCTGATTTTTGGATCGCTATCGCAGGTCCTTTAACCAGCTTGTGTTTAAGTGGTATTTTTGGCATTTTTTGGCTACTCGACCAACACATCCCCTACTTAGCTGCCCCCAGCTCCTACTTGATGCGAATTAACGCTGTGCTAGCTATCTTTAACTTAATCCCAGGGTTTCCTCTTGATGGCGGAAGAGTGCTGCGAGCAATAATCTGGAAGTTAAAACAAAACAAATATCAAGCTACTCAAATTGCCAGCGGTATTGGGCAGTTCGTCGCTTTTGGATTCATAGCCCTAGGCATCTTGCAGATTTTTCAAAACAATCTTTTTAATGGATTGTGGATGGTTTTTATCGGCTGGTTTCTAGAACAAGCAGCTACCAGTACCCAAGCAGAATCCAACTTGCAGCTCGCCCTTAAGAATGTAACCGTAGGGCAAGTAATGCAGCGTGAACATCCTCAAATTTCTGCTCTGCTCACACTTCGTCAAGTCGTTGATGACTATGTGCTCAATGGCGGACGTTCCTATTTCTGTGTTACCGAGCCGGAAGGCACACTGCAAGGGTGCCTCACTTTGCAGGATATTTCCAAGATACCTCAGCATCAATGGCAATATACCAGTGTAAAAAGTGTTGCCGTCCCTTTGGAACGAATGATCACTGTATCACCTTCCACTCAACTGCTAACCGCCTTGCACCTCATGGATCGAGCCGGCATTTCACGGGTGCCAGTCATTGAAAATGGACAAATTGTCGGCATTCTATCTAGAGAAGATGTCTTGCATTTCATTCGCATAAAAACAGAACTAGGGATATAACATAGCACATCTTGATGGTGTAATAGCCATCTCTATGCGCAGTTTTATGTTAGCTTTATCAAGGTTTTAGAGAGGCTTTATTTACGATACCATAGGGTATGATACACTATGCTGTGAATCAATAGCATTAATTTCATCCAAGCAACGATGAACAGGAATAATCCTTGCAACTTTGGATACAGCCCTATTGATAGGAGTGGATAATATGAAACGAAAACTTGTATGGCTTCTTTTTCTGCCTTTTCTCTTTAGCTCGGTTATCTCACCGGCAGCAGCTCAAGGCGGATATATAACCCCATCATTTTCCATTGTGGATGTCGTGCCAGGACAATCAGTAACCATTTGGACAACCGCGCTATCTCCCAACGACAACATTCAGGTTACTATGGGCAATTACGGTACCGGTGGCGTTGGGGGAGCTTTAGTAGGCACTTTTAATAGCGGAGCAGGTGGACAGCTAACGCTGACATTTAATATACCACCTTCCTTAAGAAATGCCTATCAAATTGACATTCGTCTGCAAAGTACAATCTCCGGCTTGTACAGCACCAATTGGTTTTATAATAATACCGCCTCTCCCTATTATCCCTATTACCCACCCGTTTATCCCACTCCTTATCCTCCTTACAACCCCTACTATCCTCCTTATTCACCTTACCCCCCTTATTCGCCCGGCTATCCTTACTATCCGCAGCCCGTAACCCCAACCATCTCGATTCTCAGTGTCGTTCAAGATACGTCGGTTACCTTCACGACAAATAATTTTCCAGCAAACCGAACTTTCAATGTACGCATGGGTCCTATCGGCAGTATGGGCATCAACGGCATATTAGCTGGATCATTCTACTCAGGGGCAGGTGGCAGTCAAATTGTAACTATTCCTATCCCAGCAAGTTTACGCGGTTCTTATCAAATCGCAATTCGTTGTGAGGCTACAACTGGCGGTTACTATGCCTACGATTGGTTCTACAACACCAACAGTGGTCAGGTTTATCCTCCATACCCGCCCTATCCTCCTTACCCGCCTTATGGGTCTTTTTCCTTTTCCATTCTTAGTGTTGTACCCGATCAATCGGTAACTATTCAAACCGCTAATCTGCCAGCTAATCAAACCTTTAATGTTCGTATGGGACCTGCTGGGACTCAAGGCATTGGCGGCACATTGGTTGATACAGTCAATTCCAGCAGCGGCGGGATTTTAGTGCTGACTTTCTACATACCAGCCAACTTGCGCGGTTACCGGCAAATTGATCTGCGGTTAGAAAGCACTTCTAGCGGCATTGCCGCCTACAATACCTTCACCAATCAAGGGATCAGCCCTTATCCAACCCCTTATCCTCCGGGACCATACAACCCCACCATTACTGTAACCAATGTCGTTCGCGATACATCAGCGACCTTGCAAGCATATAATTTTCCGCCATCCACTACGTATAACGTCATCATGGGATATCCAGGAACTTACTATCAAAGCGGGTTTACAGCCGGCACCCTCAATACAGGACCAGGCGGCTCCTTCACCGCTACGTTTAACATTCCATCACAGCTGCGAGGTGCCAATGAAATATTAATCTGGCTAGTCAATACAATTACCGGAGAATTAACAGCCAGTACTTCCTTTTACAACAGCGGTTGGGGACCTAATCCACCATACAGTGGTATTCCAACCTTTACGATCACAAGTGTAGTCAGAGACAGCTCAGTAACCATTCTTACCAACAATTTCCCTGCCAACGACACCTTTAATGTGCGCATGGGACCCATTGGCACGCAAGGTATCGGCGGCATTTTAGTTGGAACAGTCAATTCAGGTGCTGGGGGAAGTTTCAGTGCCACTTTTAATATTCCGCCCAGCTTATACGGTTCTTATCAAATAGCTATTCGGCTTGAAAGTCCTACGTCTGGTTATTACGCTTATAACTGGTTCTATAATAATACAACACCCTAAGCCGTAAGTTATATTTTTCTCACATCCCACAGAGTTTTGCAGCAAATTTTCAAGGGGTATCCGAAGCTTGTATTGAGCTTCGGATACCCCTTTTATATCAGTATAGCATTATTGATTTAATAAAACAACCGTTCCGGATCGCAAACCGAGTACCAGCAAACCTTTTTGGGTCGAATCCACAGCAACTACTGCCTCTTTTTCTTGTATGGAAGAGCTTTGGCTACCTTTTCGCCAGTCCCATAATGTTACTGCGCCAACCTCAGCAGCGGAAATGATTGTATCTCCACGCGCTGAAAAAGTTACTCTCCAGATATAGCTTGAACTGCCCTTCAACAATGACAGCAGTTTGCCGGTTTGAACATTCCATACATAGACTGACCCGTCAGCAGAAGCAGCGGCAATCACCTTATGCTGAGGAGAAAAGGCCGCACTTCGCACCCAATAAGTTGAAGCTCGCAAGGTTTGTTTTAAATCCACGCTAATTTTTTCTTTCTCATCCTTGGGGGAAGCCACTTGCCAAATATTAACAGTTTGATCTGTCGAAGTTGAAGCGAGGAAGCAATCTTCATCGCTTTCATAACAAGCGAAATCCAAACCCCAAATATAGCCTTGATGAGCATGCATTTCAGCAGCAGGTTGCCAGGTA
This sequence comes from Anaerolineales bacterium, assembly GCA_034429745.1. GTDB lineage: Bacteria > Chloroflexota > Anaerolineae > Anaerolineales > DRKV01 > JBAXBF01. The sequence continues at coordinate 84,139 of DAOUFY010000043.1, read as the reverse complement.
TCTGTCTTCCAAATCATTATTGTTTTATAACTGCCGGCTGCTAAATAATCTCCCTTTGGAGAAAACGCCACGCTTGTTGCCCATTGTGGCAAACCGCTGATCACGCGCAACCGCTTGCCTTGTTTAATATCCCAAATTGTTACCAAACCATCATCAGCCGCGCTTGCCAACCAATTGCCTTGTGGTGAAAAATCAATGTCATTGATCGGATATCGCTCAATATTTTTCCACACAAGGCTATTAGTGTTAAGGGAATACAATATGAGCCCCTCATCCCCGGCAACAGCCAATACATTCTCCTGGGAAGAGATGGCAACATCATTCAACTTATTAAAACCAGTCTCAAGACGATGACTTTCTTGCAGACTAGGGGTGGGTGTTTGTGTAGCACAATATTGAACCGAACAATTGCCTCTCAGCCGATTGCATTCTTGAGGGAAAGTATGGGGAAAAGACAATAATAGAATGAAAAGAAAAAGGGGAGTATAAGCAAGCATGCAGCTTTCTGATCAGCCTTTAGCTTTCTGCATCCCTGGAACAGGACTCGTCAATCCAAGCTAAATAAGAAGCTGCCCCCATCGTCAATGGCAGAGCAATAATCTCCGGCACTTGATAGGGATGAATAGCTTGAATAGCTGGCACTAGCTCTGAGTGAAAAAGGTCAGCTTTCGTTTTCAACACAAGGCAAATCTCATCATCCTCACAGATTTTCCCTTCCCAGCGATATAAAGAAGAGACAGGAAAAAGATTTGCACAGGCGATGATTTTCTTATCAAGCAGGGTTTTGGCTAATTGGCGCGCAACTTCTTGGCTTGGTGCAGTAACCAGCACCACAATAGCTGAAGATTGGTTTTCTACCTCACTCATCTCTTTAACTCAATCCCCTTGATAGCCTAATTCTTTAGCCTTTTTATAATCGGCTTCGGCACTGACAAGATCGCCCACTCGTTCGTAGATCTGTGCCCGTCGGTAATACGCTACAGCTAAATCGGGAGCGAGAGCAATAGCTTGATTGATATTCTCCAATGCGCGCGGATATTCACCGCGGGTGAGGAAAATTACTGCGCGAGCATAATAAGCCACATACGCTTTCGGCTGAAGCTCGATTACTCTATCAAATTGCTGCAATGCAGCTTCATAGTTTCCTTGCTGATACAGTGCTACCCCGCGCTGATAGCTTGTTTCAGGATCTAGGATTGGCGTAGGTGTCGCTGTCAGCCCAGTGGAAGCTGATTCTGATATCGAAGATTCAAACTCCCACAATTCCAAATTGCTCCAACGGCATGTTGCTTCTCCCTTATTCGCCCCATTTTCAATAAGAAAAGCGAGCAATCCTTCTCGATAATTTTCAGATGTCAGAAGATCATCTTTCGTATTGAGAATTTCATGTCCGTCAATCACCAAAACCACTTGGTTTTCCTGCACAATCAATAATACCTCTTCCTCTCCTTGGGCTTGAAATTCTCGATAAACTTTTTGAGCTACTAAAAACGATTTATATGAATATTGGGTAGTATAAGCCAAACGACGAACTAGAGCTAATCCATCAAGGGATATTTTTACTTCATAATTGCCATCCGTATTAACATGAAAAGCAAAGCCGCAACCGGCATTATCTTTATCTACAACTTTCGTGTTAGGCTTGTTCCAGTTAACACTTGCCCGCAGCACAAAATTTTGAGGGTAAAAGCCATCAATTATATTTACATTCCTTGCATAGGGCAAGCTGACCGTATCAGTAGCATCATTGAGCCGATGGTAAGTACCATTGATTACCGTCAAATAACCGTGCTCTTTCAGGCGGGTCAGCACTTGGTACATAGGCAAGGCTTGGCTAGTGGCTAAGGCTTCAAGGCTTAAAGTGGGAGTACCGGCGATCAGCTCAATATTATTCTTATTTACAGTTGGGCTTGAAGTAGGAGGCAACGCCGTAGAAATATTTTCAGCCTTTACAGTTGAAGTTGTTAGGACTTCCGGGCTAGATAAAAGGGTTGTAGATTGATCAATTGCCCGCGCGGGCATTTTGGTCATGATTATGCCGCTGCATGCGGTTAAAATCACTATAAGTAAAACAAAAAATAACCCCCATTTTAATCGTCTTGAGTGAGAATAATCGTCCCCGTGCTGCATCTTACCTTATATTCTCCATATCATTGTTGCCTTTACCGCCATCTTGACAAACCTGAAGCTAAGACTATAATAACCATCATCTCATCATTTGCATGAAAGGAAAAGCTTATGCCAATATATGAATATCGCTGTCAAGAGTGCTCATATCAGTTCGAACTTATCCGCAGTGCCAACCAAGCCGATCAACCTGCACCCTGTCCGCAATGCGACAGCACACAAACCAAACGAATGATGAGCCTTGTAAATGCTTTTATTGGCAGCGGCTCAGAACGTAGGTCAATTTCCAGCAGCTGTGGATCGTGCTCGCCAACTTCTTCTTGCTCTTGCTCTACTTGCAGAGCTTAATGAATTCTGCCTCCTTAATAATCAATAAACTAGAACGCAGAGCTTCATTCACTGAATTCAAGGAAATATGCATAACGTTTGCCCCGCGTAGATTGTATTCGGGTTAGGCAAGTTGTTAATCCATGCCAAATTTGTCCACGTTGTGCCATACATGCTAGCAATTTGATATAAAGTCTGTCCGGGCTGCACTGTATGTGTTACCCTGCAATATGTCGGTGGGTTATAGGGGTAAGAATCCGCAGCAATACAAATCGTTTGACCTACATATACCGCATTCGGATTGCTGATATTATTCAGGCGCGCCAGGGTTGTCCAGCTTACTCCGTAAAGCAAACCGATGCGATATAAATTTTCTCCCCATTGGACAACATGATATCGTGTGCACCGATATGGGTAATAATAGTAGTTGTAGTAGTAGTAGGGATATGTAGTGTATGCACCCGCCGGAATTACATAGGTGGAAGGATAGACAGTACTGTATGTGTTTACCCATGAATATGGGGATGGAATACAAAGGGTCTGTCCTACTTGCAAGGCATAAGGAGATGTTATCCCATTTACTGAAGCTATACTCATCCAATCCACCCCAAACAAAGCAGCAATGCGATACAAGTCATCACCCGGCTGCACCATGTAGTAGCGCGAACATGCGGCAGCTTGGACTTTTTGCGGAGGAAAGACAGTAAAAGCAAGCCCAACAAGAAGCCCACTGATCAACAGAAGGCGCAATATGCTCATGTTACTTTTTCTGATCACACTTAACATATTTTGCTCCTTTTCCACACAGGCAATTTTCTCACTCAAAAAAAATTTATCAGTGTTTATTGTATTATATCATAAAATAAAAAATTTTTATAAAATTATTTATTTCTTGCTGGTGTTGGAGTGTTTTATCGCCTGATCTTGTCAATAACTCCGCCTTTTTTCAAACCCGCAGGTAAGGCTGCATAAGGGATTAGCACCGTTTGTCTGCCTAAAGCATATGGTGCAATTTGATAGGGATCAAAGATAATTTCTATTCCCTGAGGTCTTAACAGCCAATTCCGGTAATTTTCTTCAGTCGGCTCTGCACCTTCAGAAAATTCAAGCACATTACGGGCAGATAGGTCTTTGGTGCAATAGTCTGCCAATAAGTTCAAGTAAGGGGCTTGCGGTTCAAATAGATCAGCAAGAGTCAAGACAGTTTGCTGAGCTATATCATAGTTAATGGTATGAGCTGTAAGCATTGGGTGAGCTCCGCCAAGAAAAGTATCTACATTGAAGAGTATGCTGATGAGATCAGGAGACAAATAAGCAGCCTCGCAAGTAATCGTTAATGACATAGAAAGGCCGTCAGCCGCAGAATACTGCTCATTATTAGTCGTCTCTTGAACTGCTTGCTTGAATTCTATAATCTGCTGATTGAGAAATTGATCAACAACATCATTGAAACGCTGAAAAGCAGCTTCTTGCTGCGGAGCTTGGCAATAAGTTATGCTGATAGTGTAAGGAAGATGTTCGCCTTCTTCGTAATAACGACGCTGCTCAAGCAGTGGAATAGTGGGGGCATTTGTTTGCGTTGCTACAATTATTTCTTCCTGCTCCGCTATTTCTTCCTGCTCCGCAGTGGGTTGAATGCTTTGCAAAGTTGGGGTAGCCTGCGTAGAATTAGGAAACACAACTTTGGTCAAATTGCACGCAAGAAGCACCCAAAAGCAAAACATTAAACTCACCAATATGGATACAGAGTTCAACCGAGGGTTCTTTTTTTCCATAAGAACAAACTATTCTCCTCTTTTTACTTGAATAACGCAAACTTTATGCAGCCTCTTTGCGGCGCGAGCGAGGTTTTTCAGGCATTCTTTTCGCCCGCAATGCTTCAACCTCCTGGGGAGTTAAATACCGCCATTCTCCGGGCTTTAAACGCCCTAGCTGTAGCGATCCCATACGAATCCGAATCAACCGCACAATGGGCAGCCCAATTTGACGGCACATTTCACGAATTTGACGCTTTCTTCCTTCAGTGAGAACAAAATGGAGCCATGCGCCGCGTCCTAAAGTATCTGCAACCCAAACTTTTACAGGCGCTGTTCGATGTCCATCCTCCAGTACAATGCCATGTCGCAGGGCTTCAAGCTGTTCTTCGTCCGGGCGAACAGCAACGAGCACTCGATATTCCTTCTCATGCCCATAGCGAGGATGAGCAATTTGGTTAGCCAGCTCGCCATCATTTGTAAGAAGCATTAACCCTTCACTTTCCAAATCCAGCCTGCCAACGGGAAATAGACGCAGCGGCAAATCAATAATATCCATAACCGTTTTGCGGCGCTTAAAATTTTCAGAAGTTTTTTTCATCCCTGATTCAAGGTGAGACAGCACAAACCGAGGCTTATACACAGCAATGTAAGTGAACTCTTCAGTTGGAACAGACAATCTTTTCCCATCTACTTCGATCAGGTCTTTGCCAGCCTCTGCCTTACTGCCAAGCAAAGCAACAGCTCCATTGACTTTCACGCGCCCCTCACTGATCAGCTTTTCACATTCTCGCCGAGAACCTAATCCAGCCCGAGATAGTATCTTTTGCAAACGTTCAGCCACTATTCCTCCTTCCGTTGCATTTCAGATGCTTGAGACAGATTGTCATTCAGCAACGTCATTTCTTCCAAAGACGGCAGTTCGTCAAGCGAAGTATAGCCAAAATGCTGTAAAAATTCTTGGGTAACTCCATACAACATTGGTCTGCCGGGTGTTTCAGCCCTGCCGACCTCTTCAATTAATCCGCGCCCAAGCAAAGTCTTCAAGACGCCATCGCAGCTGACGCCCCTAATCGCTTCTATCTGGGGACGGGTTATCGGTTGCTGATAGACAATAATCGCTAGGGTCTCTAATGCAGCTTGGCTCAAACGGGATGAGTTTTCTAAACCCAACAATGTTTCGACATAAGGGCCTGCTTGAGGAGCACTTACTAGCTGCACCTTGCCTTGAAAGCGCTGAAGGCGAATACCGCGCCCCAGGTATTGTTTCTCCAATTTCTCCAGCTCACTCTCAATTGTGCGAGCTGGAACATCCAGCACTTTCGCTAATTGAGTTGGAGTAAGCGGATCTGGAGATACAAACAACAATGCCTCGATCAAAGCTGTCAGCGATAGCGGTTCAGAATTATGTTCGTTTTCCTGCATCAAACTATGCTATAATACCTACCAATCTTAATCTTATACTCTATTTGAGGTTATTCCATGAAACAATTTAGCTACAGAAGTTGGGCTGCTTTACTTCTCCTTGTTTTTTCGGCTATGGCATGCAATTTGCCATTTCTGGCGGGTCAAGAAGCTGCCCCGACTGATATTCCGGTTTCCCTAGAGCAAGCAAAACAATTAGAGCAGCAGCTTCAACAATCGCTTGAGCAGGCCGCTCAAAGTGGAGTACTAGCCCTTGAAGTAAACGAAGAACAGCTTACCTCGGCATTAAACATTGCCTTGCAGCAAGATATAGCCAGTACTTTGCCACTTGAGGATGTCCAAGTACGCTTACGAGATGGAAAAGCCAAGCTCACAGCTTCAACCCAACAAGGTCCTTTTAAGGTGCCGGTTGATATTACCGCTGCCATTCGCGCGGATGTCTGCCAAATTCACTTCGATGTAGAGTCAGCTAAAGCTGGACCCGTAGCCATCCCTGCCGACCAATTAGATCCATTAGTTAAGCAAGCTGAGCAAGCTTTGACTAAATATATCTCCGATACCGTTGGCGGGAATGTGTGTTTTTCTTCCATAACCATTCAAGATGGTAAGCTCTCTGTTCAAGGGCAGCGTGTTCAATAACATTTGATGGTAATGAAATTATACCACTTTCTCCGATACAACAAAGTAAGGTTTTGTATTGGGGGAATACTGCTCTGCAGTTGGCTGTTGATGAGCAGCTGCAATGCAACGAACACACCGGCCGCGCAAATCACCGTACAGATTGAAGCGGCTATTAATAGCCAAGATGAAAGCGCGGTTGCATCTCACACCTTGCAGGTACCCTTAGGAAGCACAGTTGCTGAGGTTCTCGCTAAAGCTAACATTACCCTTGGACCGCTTGATCGCGTTTCTCCACCGTTGTATGAAGAAGCAACGAATAACCTGAACATAAAAGTTACTCGCCGGCGCGAAGAGTTCACTACCGAAACAAGGGAGTTGCCTTTTCAACGCCAAATTGTAAAAAACCTTAACCTTCCAGTAGGCGAACAGCGGCTTCTGCAAGCCGGCGAAAATGGACTTGAAGAAATAACCATTCGGAAAATCTATGAAGATGGAGTGCTTGTCTCAAGTTACCCTATAAAAAGCACGCTTCTCAAAGAGCCGGTTGTCGAAATACTCATGGTTGGCATTCAGCAGCCCTTTACTCCTCAACCAATTGCCGGCAAACTAGCCTACATTAGCGGCAGTAACGCTTGGATCATGAGTTCCACCACCGCTGAGCGAAAGCTCCTCGTTACTGGCAAGCTAGATGGGCGGGTTTTTTCGCTTTCACCCGATGGTGAATGGCTGCTCTTCACCCAAAAAGCAGAAGAGGAAGGCAGCATAAATTCACTTTGGGTTATTCAAACAACAGGCAATGACAATAAACCGATCGCCTTAGGTGTAGAAAACGTTGTACATTATGCAGATTGGGTACCACAAACCACACTACGAATTGCCTTCTCAACCGTAGAACCGCGCAGTACACCACCCGGCTGGCAAGCGAATAATGATCTCTACACAATAGATTTCAGCCCAAGCGGTTGGGTTTCTAAAAAGACAGAAATCTTGCCGCCACAAGTGGGTGGCATTTACGGCTGGTGGGGAACAACTTTCCTTTGGGCACCGGATGGCACCCAATGTGCTTACGGCCGCGCCGACCAAATTGGGCTGGTGTCTTTCAGCGAAAAAACTCTCCAACCTTTGCTGAATCTACTTCCTTATCAAACATACAGTGATTGGGCTTGGGTCCCTCCTCTGCGGTGGAGCCCGGATGGAAAATTGCTGTATTTTGTCGAACACCGCAGTACCTCTCAAGAAGAACAAGATGAATCATCACCGATTTTTGACATTAGCGCTCTGACAGCAGCGGGAATTTCAGTACCTATGATTCAGGACAGTGGCATGTTTGCTTTTCCTTCTCCATCTCCGCTCATCAAAGAAACCGGTGAAGAAGATGGCTATCTTTTCGCCTATTTGAAAGCCATTTTCCCTCAACAAAGCCAATCTAGCCGATACCGCCTATTTTTAGCTGACCGTGATGGTTCCAATAAGCGGCTGCTTTTCCCGCCTGAAGATTGGGAGGGCTTGGAACCCCAACAAATTTTTTGGTCTCCTCAACCAATTTATGGTAAAATGAAACAACGTGATGCCCAAGCTGAGAAGTTAAGTTACGCCATAGCCGTTGTTTATCACGGAGATATTTGGCTCATTGAAGCCGAATCGGGCAAAACACACCAAATTACTGCTGACGGCCTTATCAGCAAAATTGATTGGAAGTAAAAGCAATGAGAGTACTACTTACAGGAGCAGCCGGCTTTCTCGGATCTCACCTTTGTGATCGTTTGCTTGCCGAGGGACATGAAGTAATCGGGATAGATAATTTTGTTACTGGCAGCCCTGAAAATCTTGCCCACCTAGCAGGACATCCACGTTTTTCCTTTATTCGACACGATGTCTCTAACTACATTTTTGTCCCTAAAAAAGTTGATGCAGTATTGCATTTTGCCTCGCCCGCTAGTCCCAACATGGAAAGCCCGTACGGCTATCTTAACTTGCCTATTCAAACCTTAAAAGCTGGAGCTTTAGGTACACACAACACCTTAGGTGTAGCCCGCGCCTTCCAAGCTCGGTTCATGTTGGCTTCAACCAGTGAGATTTATGGTGATCCAGAAGTTCATCCGCAACCCGAAACGTATTTCGGGCATGTCAACCCAATTGGAGCTCGATCGGTATATGATGAAGCAAAACGATTCGCCGAAGCGCTGACGATGGCATATCATCGTTTTCACGGAATAGATACCCGCATCGTTCGCATCTTCAACACTTACGGACCGCGCATGCGGTTAGATGACGGCAGAGTAGTACCAAACTTCCTGCAGCAAGCGATGCATAAAGAGCCGTTGACCATATACGGAGATGGACAGCAAACGCGCAGCTTTTGTTATGTGGACGACCTCATTGAAGGTATTTACCGCTTGCTTCTTTCTGACATTCACGAGCCGGTTAACATTGGCAACCCTAATGAAATCAGCATGTTGGAATTAGCAGAAATTATCAATCGCCTAACTCAAAATCCCAGCGGAATTGTGTTTAAAACCCGCAACCGTACAGAAGGCGACCCTCAACGCCGTCAGCCAGATATCAGCCGTGCCCGCGCCTGGTTACAATGGGAACCCAAAACTTCACTCGAAGAGGGATTAGCAAAAACCCTCCAATTTTTCAAGGAGCAGATCAATCGGGAGTAATGCTTTCTAACGCTCAAGAGCGGGTGCGCTTTCTTCGCTTCATGATTGTTGGCGCAATTGGTGCAGTAGTGGATTTTGGGGTGATGAATTTGCTCATTTATTGGTGCAATTTCAGCGTAACTATCTCCGGCATCATATCTTTTTTAGCTGCAGTAACCAGCAACTTTACCTGGAATAGATATTGGACTTACCCAGATTCGCGATCAAAACATTTTTTTCGCCAGTACGGTGAATTTCTATTGATTAACGCTCTAGGGCTCGCATTGCGAGTACCTATATTAGCTTATGTTGATCCCCTCATGCGGGCACTTTTCAACAATCTGCCCTTTCGGTTACCTTTTATCACCCCCAATGCTATGGGAGACAATTTTACTCTTGCTTTAGCTGTGCTGATTGTAATGTTTTGGAACTTTTTCGCCAACCGCTATTGGACATATTCTGACGTATAATCTGCCAAACTTACCAGCCTCGCTCTCCCCACTCCACTTTACAGTAATCACAATTTTGTGGATTTTCCTGCATGCTGCTTAGATAATTAATCATTACTTCTGCCTCGGAATGGGCAGCACTTTTTAAATAAGGCTTGCAGCGCTTCAACGTTTCAATTTGGACAGCCCGGGCATCTGCTTCTAAGGCATTCCTTTCATCTAGGGACAAGCTGCCCCAATCCGTATTTCTGCCATTTGCACTTTGCCAATTGTGGTGAGCATCATGAACAATTGTACCTGCATACCAAAATAGCTGAGCTTCACGCGAGTAGCCGGGAGCAAATGCTGTGGTATTAGAGGCAAGAAAGGTATTGCTCGCTATTTCCATGCCAGAGCGATTGTACTCTTGAATACGATCCAAATAGGTATCTACCTTGAGCAAAGCATCCGGATCGCATTGGCTCAGCAAATTAAGGGCTGCTCGTGTCTGGACAATAAATGCAGCGCTGCCGCGGATCTCTATTTGCACAGTATCAGCATTGAGTCTTTTTTGAGGTGCAGGTGAAGGAGTTGGCATAGCGGCTGTCATAGGCGGATAAGGTTCTGCATGCACTGCTTGAAAAGAAAAAGCTAAAAATGATAATAAAGCCAGCAAAACATGCCCACTCTTGCACCTTACGAAAAGCAATTTTTTGAATATCATTATTAGCTTTATCATAGCAGATAACCCTCACTTTACCAACCGTAATTATACGGTAAAAAGATTAAGGTTTGATTTACCCCATATTAACATGTGATGAGAGTTATAATAATCCACCCCTTCATCAGCAGCTTCTTGATCATCACGTTGACAAACCCGACTAACTAAAATAAAATGAGAAAAATACCTCAATAAGGAATATTATAAAGGAATATTAAGATGAATACTCGTCTCGCCCGACACATTCTCCAACAATCGCAGCGAATTGCCATGCCCATTGGGGTCTATGCCGGCCTAGAAATGACAAAAGCAACAGTAAAAGATGCTATTTCCAATGCCAACGCTCAAACTGAAGCCGTGCTCGCTCTGCATGAATATTTTCATACCCCCGTTATGCTGACAGCCATGGACCTCAGCGCCGAGGCAGAAGCGTTCGGGTGTCAAATACACATCACTGAAGAAGAAATTCCTACGGTATTAGGTCGTTTAGTTACATCGCAAGCAGAAATTGAAAAATTGTCTTTGCCTCAAGTTGGTGAAAAACGCACCCAAGTTCATCTTGATACTGCCAGCCAATTAATTAAGCAGAAACCAAACTATCCTGTGCTTGGCGGCTGCATTGGTCCTTTTTCACTTGCGGGCAGATTGTTTGGCGTCAGCGAACTGATGGAGCTAACGATCAATGATGAAAAAGCAACTTTAACGCTGATCGAAAAAGCTGCTTCTTTTCTTACGCAATATATATTAGCTTTCAGAGAGATTGGTGCTTGGGGAGTAATTATGGCGGAACCGGCTGCAGGTTTGCTTTCTCCACGCTTTCTTGCAAAGTTTTCTATGGATTTCATCAAAAACATCGCAAGCATCGTGCAGAATAATGATTTTACGTTGGTGTACCATAATTGCGGAGCAAAAATCGTTCACCTGCCAAAAATCCTCGACAGCAATTTAGAGGTGATTCACTTTGGCGCTCCAATGGATTTGATCAGTGCGCTTCATCAAGCTCAAGAACAAGTCATCATCTGCGGTAATTTAGACCCTACGGCTATCTTTCACAACAGCACTCCTGCTGAAGTGAAAGCTCAAACCACACAATTATTGAAAGCCACGGCGCCCTATAAAGCTTATATTATTTCCTCAGGCTGTGATATTCCCCCTGGTACACCATTAGCCAACCTTGAAGGTTTTTATAAAGCCGTAACAGAATTCAATCAACGAAAGTGAACATGATATTATCGGAGACACAACTCATCTCACAGGCTCGCGAAAAAGCACTTGAAACGCTTTATCAATGTGCAACTCCGCAGGGCTTTCGTGCCTCGGCAAAAGCGGTTGGTTACCCTCAAATTTGGGGCAGAGACAGCATGTTCACATCTCTTGCGGCCGTAGCCACTGGTGATGAAACATTGCTTAAAGCCATGCGGGCGTCACTGGATACGCTCGGTGCTCATCAGTCCTGTTTGGGTCTAATTCCGCTTAACGTCAACCCGGAAAGCGGCTACATCAGCACTGAAAATGCCGGCGCGTGCGATTCAAACTTGCTGTTTATTTTAGGACATTACCTTTATTATCAAACCACCAAAGATTTAGATTATTTACAAAAAAATTGGAAGATAATAGAAAAAGCATTGCAGTGGCTGGTCTATCAAGATATGAACGAGTGCGGCCTGCTGGAAATTCCAGAAGCCGGCAATTGGATGGATTTGCTTGCCGTTCGTTATAATACTTTATATGATAATGTCCTCTATTACGCTGCAGTTCTTGCTCATGAAGAGCTAAAGAAAGTTGTGCAGCTGCCCTCCACTTGCTGTTTAGGTGGAATTTGCGCCAATTGCATTCATGAAAGAATCAATTTGCTGTTTTGGATAGATCGCTGCTGGGTCGCCGAACATTTTGCAGAACATTTAGAAAAATTAAAAGCTATCCGATTGGAATGGTTTATGCTTTATCATAATATCGGCACCATATCCAGCCGGCCTTATTATCTGCCTTGGGTAGCGTTCCGCGAGTATGGTGATTGGTGCGACAGTCTCGCCAACTTATTGGCTATTCTCAGCGGTGTTGCTGATGGACACCGTTCTGATCATATTTTAAGGTATATGCTTCAAGTTGGGATGGCAGAACCTTACCCTACCAAAGCTATTCATCCTCCTATTTACCCTGGCGAGCCGCATTGGCGCGAATATTACCGCAGCCGCACCCTTAACTTGCCCCATCAATACCACAACGGCGGCATTTGGCCAATGATTGGCGGCTTTCATGTAGCTGCTCTAATCCGCCGCAAGCAATATACTGAAGCGGAACAAACGCTTTTCGCGTTGGCTAAAGCAAATCAACAAGGAATAGCCGAAGAATGGGAGTATAACGAATGGCTACATGGAGAAAGCGGGCATCCTATGGGGTTTGGGAAACAAGCCTGGTCAGCTGCAATGTTCCTTTTCGCTGAACATGCTGTTCAAAGCGGTCAAATTCCTCTCTTTGATCAATTGCTAACAGCAAAGCCAGAAGCTGCCAAGGCTCAAGAAGTATCAGGTTTTCTCGACCGGCCTGCCGGAGGACCTGTATAAACTTCAGCATAGTTGGGAAAAAGCAAAGGGCAACCTTAAGCGGTTGCCCTTTGCTTCGTTATACCCAATCTCTCGGTAGGGAAAAGAGTTGAGCTAACCTGCTTTTTTATTTCAACACTAAGGCATATACACCCGACAAGTTCCCTTTGGCTTCCAAGCAGTGTGTTTGAATTTCTTCCCAGTTTGTTCCATTCCAGTAGAGAATGGCAACTGCATAGTCATTATCTATCAGTACTGCATCTTTTGCAAATGAGACTGTGATTTCCGCTCCTTTTGGAAGCTGATCGATCACTTTATTGCCCTGGACAATGCTGATTGACACAGCATCTACAAAGCCTGCTACATCTTCAGGCAAAGAAGCCGGCAAAGTTTTCTTCGTCTCAGAAACAACACTGGCTTTCAAATCCTTCAAGGATAAAGCTGGAACGATAACTTGATCTCCATCTTTCATTGCTAAGGTATGAATAGTATCACTAGCCAAGCGAACTAAACCGTTGCCAGTTACAGGTATGGTACGCCGCGGGGGATTAGGAGAATCAGCAAACGCCGGATTTACCAACACCATACTCATGGCAAGTATGGTTACAATAGATACAAGCATCAGCACTCTGGTTTTCATGGCAACCTCCATTTTTTCAGCTGGGATAACCTCTTTTTGTCCTGGGTAATTTAGCTGTATATCCCTTTGCTGTTTTTTTATCTACTTTCATTATACATAAAAAATATAAATTTTTTCATTTGAGTTTAATTTGAATTTAAGGATCGTTTCCCAACAATTTCCCAATTATTTATTAATGGGGTTAGAGCAAAACTACAAAATAACACAATTACCATCATTATCATCATCAAATTATGTTATGATAAATATATCAACCGCGGAAGGAGATAAAAATGGAATTCCTGTCAAATATAAAAATATCCACCAGACTGCTCTTAGGATTTAGCATCCCTATTATTTTACTAGTTACCATAATCCTATTAGCCTATGCAAACATCAATGGTTTAGCGCATAACATCAATACGCTTCATAATGACCGTCTGCTGCCTATTAAACAATTGGGGATAATTCAAGCTCAACAATTTCAAATCCAAGGCAGCCTTTATAAATATCTCTTAGTACCGACCGAACGTGCTGCGATAGAAGCCAATATTGAAGAAAGCATCAAAGTTATTGATGAACAGCTCAAGTTGTATAAGCAGTCCTATCTTGTTGAAGCAGAAAAAACAACCCTGAGAGAATTTGAAACGGCTTGGGCAGCATATCGCGATATCGTATTAACCAGTCTTCAGGAGGTAGAAAACGGCAATGAACAAACTCCTCTAAAGAATATTCAAGAAGGGGGCAGCATTGCGCTTGCGCGGCAAGCGGTAGGCAATGCTGTTGCCGAACTCATCGCGATAAACGATCAGATAGCCAATGACTTGGATGAACAAAGTAAAAGCCAAGCTGTACAATCCGTGAATCTATTCGTTGGATTAAGTCTTTTTGCAATTGTTGTTTTGATCATTGTTTCATGGCTAATCTCAAGGAGCATTACGCTGCCTCTTAAACAATTAATTGAAGTAGCTGAGACTGTTTCACAAAAGGATATTCCGGTTCTTGTAGAAGGATTGCAGACTTTTTCAAGAGGTAATTTCACTAAACAGATTGATCATATTAATCATGCCGAGATTATGAAGTTAGCCAGGAAAGACGAAGTGGGACAAGTTTTGTTGTCCTTTAACAATATGCTCGACAAATTGAACCTAGCTATTTCTGCCTTTAACGAAACATCAGCAAGTATAAAGAATGCATTGCAGGAGGTATTGCGCCAATCTTTGCACGTCAATCGAGCCGCTATTGATATTGCAGACATCAGTGATCAAGCTCAAGATGTTGCTCATCAGATTGCCATAACGATTCAAGAAGTTGCTAAAGGGATTATGCAACAAACTGATCAAACGACTCAAACAGCCAAGTCAATGGAAGAGCTGACTCAAGCAGTGCAAGGTGTAGCTCAAGGAGCACAAGAACAAGCTGCAGCTCTCGCCCAAACTCATCAATTGATGCAACAGCTTGTCCATTCAATGCAACAAGTCATGAATGGTGCTATAGAACAAGCAGATCAAGGTTCAATGGCGCAAGAATCCTTGGTTTCTCTAACTCAATTAGTAGCCGAGATTTCTCAAAGCAGCCATGAGTTGCTTACCGAAAATGAAAAAACGGTTGCTGATGCTGATCAAGGCGCTTCTATTGCTACCGATACAGCTCTGAGCATGCAGCAAGTTCAGGACACAACAGAGCAGCTAGCTAACATTGTACACGATCTCGGAAAACAAACAGGGCAAATCGGCAGGATTGTTGATACTATTGACGATATTGCCGCGCAAACTAATTTGCTTGCCTTGAATGCTGCCATTGAAGCTGCCCGCGCCGGTGAACATGGGAAAGGGTTTGCTGTTGTTGCCGATGAAGTACGCAAACTTGCTGAACGTTCTGCTGTAGCCACTAAGGAAATCAGCCAAATGCTGCAAGCACTGCGGCGTGGTGCAGAACAAGTATCAGCTGCAATGCGTCAAGCCAGCGAAGATGTTGCAAAAGCCGGCGATTTGACTTCTCAGTCTGAGGGTGCTTTCAAAAGCATTCTCCGCGCAGCCCAACATACTTTAGAACGAGTCGCTTCTATACAAAAAAGTGTTGAGAAAGTGAATCATGCAACCGACAATGTGGCTGCCATGATGCAGCAAATGATCCAATCGGCAAAACAAAACCAACAAGCCGCTCAGGATATGGTAAAGATGAGCGCTTCTGTGGTTGAAAATTTGGATGGTGTATCCGCAGTCATAGAAGAAAACACCGCCTCTGCAGAAGAAATGGCAGCCAGCGCAAATGAAGTTCATGAAGCTGTAGAGAATATTGCCAGTATAAGTGAAGAAAATAGTGCTGCCATCGAAGAAGTAAGCGCATCAACAGAAGAAATGAGTGCTCAAGTCAGCAGCGTTTTTAACGCCTCCCAAACCACCATAAGCCATGCCCGCCATTTGCAGAATCTCGTCGGTAAGTTTCAGCTAGGTTTAGAAGCAGCCATAGATAGCATCGCATACTATAAATTGACCCATCAACGCTTTGTCAATCAACTGCGTTTTCTTCTCGATGGTAAACTATCCCTTAATGAAAGCACAGTTGGTGATCATACTATCTGTCCTTTAGGCTTATGGTATTATGGAGCTGGGCAAGAAATTTTTGGAGAAGCCCCAGAATTCAAAGCCATCGAAGAAACCCACAAAACCATTCACCAACAATTAGCCAAAGCAGTCGCTTTGTTCCACAACAACGATCCGCAAGCCGCTGAAGCGAAAATACCTGAAATTGAAGCTATCTCACAACAGGTGGTTTCTGCCTTGGATCAGCTTAGCAATCGGATTGCAGCAGCTATACCCTAGCTTCTCCCTCTATGGGATTATGTGCAACGCGGGCTTCCAGAAACTAACCCTGAGCTGGAAGCCCCCTATACAAAAAAATTACCCTGCAGGATCTTGTTCTTCTTCGTCTGTAAGAGCGGTGAGGAGATTGCATAAGCGCTCTTTCAGCGCTGCCGATAAGGAGGGTATTTGCAATAATTTTTCTGCTTCTTTGCACAGCAATTCAGAAGGCACATTGCCGCTTTGCAAACCGACCTCTAACGCTGTTATTTTCCCCAAAATTATCTTCTCTTCAATAGCATTCATAGAAACAGTATTATACTAGATTTTAATAATCAATGCATATATAAAAACATTGCGGCAGATTGCTTGCGCTGGGTAAACAATTCACCAATGTTACAAGTTATAGGATAGAACCTATACTCTATATTTCGTAATATTATACGATTAATATATTTTGCTTAATTATAATAATATATAATCAATTATGAAAGTATTATCTGGTATAATAATTTCATAAAATTACTCTATGAAATGGCAGGTTTAATCATTTGAATACAAGCGATCCGCTTTTTCCATCACCTACAACAGAAGAAATGAGTTCAGCTCAAATAGAAGCACCATCAGCAGCAGATGAAGCGAATTTAGAGGTTAGCGAGGCACAGCGCAAAGAAGGCTTAATGCGCTTCATTTTCGATGTGCTGGAAACATTGGTTATTTCCCTCGTTTTATTTGCTGGTGTGAATCTCATTTCTGCCCGCATTCGCGTCGAAGGCTTCAGTATGGAGCCGACGTTCCACAACGGTGAATTGGTGATCGTAAATAAATTGGCTTACCGTTTTTCGTTGCCAGAGCGAGGCGACGTAGTCATTTTTCATTACCCCCGCAATCCCAAAGAAGAATTTATCAAGCGAGTCATTGGTTTGCCCGGCGAGCAAATATCCGTCCGCAACGGTAAAGTATTCATTAACGGACAAGAACTGGAAGAGCCGTATATAGCTTCACCGCCCAATTATACGTTAGAAGCTATTGTACCTGAAGGAACGGTGTACGTTCTAGGTGATAACCGCAACAACTCTTCTGACTCACATAATTGGGGGTCCCTTCCACTCGATATGATCATCGGAAAAGCCGTATTTGTTTATTGGCCGCCTTCCAATATTGGGCTAGTCAAGCATTATGATATACAGGTAAAAGAAAACACGGCTTCGGCCGCTCAAGAATAACGAGGTACTTATGAATAATCCTATTAAAGAACTTATTGATCTTGCTCATTCGTACCAAAAGGCATTACCTCCCTTGCCAGCATTGCCTCCCTTGCCAAGCGGAAAGGAGCTTGCCCGAACTATTGATCACACCTTATTAAAGCCAGATGCCACTAAAGATCAAATTTTACAGTTGTGTCAGGAAGCTATAGAGTACCGATTCGCTTCAGTGTGTGTCAACCCGGCAAACATCTCATTAGCTGCAGATACTCTAAAAGGCAGCGAAGTGCTTGTCTGCTCAGTGCTTGGATTTCCTTTAGGCGCCCATCCGCCAATGAGCAAAGTAGCCGAAGCAGCTACCAATATTGCTTTAGGTGCTCAAGAGCTGGACATGGTCATCAATGTCGGTGCATTAAAATCAGGAGATTATGAGACGGTATATCGCGAATGCTGCGGCGTCGTTCAGGCTGCCCACAGCTATGGGGTTTTAGTCAAAGTGATCATCGAATGCGGTTTGCTCACTACCTTTGAGAAGATTCTTGCTTGCCTGCTTGTAAAGGAAGCCCAAGCGGACTTTGTAAAGACATCCACCGGCATGATGGCTGGAGGAGCTACGCTGGAAGATGTTGATTTAATGGTACGGGTTGTCGAAGGAAAAATTGGAGTAAAAGCCGCTGGTGGCATTCGTACCTACAAGGATGCTGTAAGTATGCTGAAAGCCGGGGCTACTCGCATTGGCAGCAGTTCCGGAGTCAAAATTATGCAAGAAGCAGCACTTTCATGACTCGCGTGCGGCAGCATTACTTTCTGAGTATTCGGCACCCCTTCACTATCCAGTCAGAGAAATCCACCTTATTAATTAGACAAGGAAGGAATTATGATGCAAAGTATTGATTTTCAAACAATCATCTTAAAATTACAAAATTTTTGGGCAGAACATGGCTGCATTATTTGGCAGCCTTATCATACAGAAGTTGGGGCAGGCACGATGAACCCTGCAACCTATTTGCGGGTGTTAGGCCCTGAGCCTTGGAATGTAGCGTATGTTGAGCCTTCTATCCGTCCTGATGATGGACGTTATGGAGAAAACCCCAATCGCTTGCAGCAGCATTATCAATACCAAGTTATCCTAAAACCAGACCCGGGCAACCCACAAGAATTATATCTCCAATCGCTGCAGGCTTTGGGATTAAACCCGCGTCAACACGATATTCGTTTTATTGAAGACAACTGGGAATCACCGGCATTGGGCGCATGGGGGTTAGGTTGGGAAGTATGGCTGAATGGCATGGAAATTACCCAATTTACTTACTTTCAACAAGCTGGCGGTTTTGTATTAGACCCTGTTTCCGTAGAATTGACTTATGGTTTGGAACGAATCGCCATGGCTCTTCAGGGCGTTCACGATTTTCGCCATATCCAATGGAATACTTCCTACAACGGCTCAGCAAGCTTCACTTATGGAGATGTAAACCTTCAAGGAGAATATGAGCACAGCAAGTATTTCTTTGAAATAGCGGATGTAGAGAAACTGCGTCAGGCATATAACATCTTTGTAAGTGAAGCTAATGCCAGTCTTTCACAAGGTTTAGTTTTACCAGCACATGATTATGTGCTTAAGTGTTCGCATACTTTCAATGTGCTGGATACACGCGGGGCAATCGGAGTAACTGAGCGGCAAGCCATGTTTGCAGAAATGCGCGATCTTGCCCGACGCGTTGCAGAAGCTTACCTTGCTCAACGAGAGAAGATGGGTTTTCCATGGCTGAATAAAGGCAAAGCCCCTAGTACGGTGGCAGCCCCTTCTGCAGTACCTGCAGCTTCTCTTTCTGCCCAGCCATTTTTGCTGGAAATTGGCACTGAAGAACTGCCTAGTGCGGATTTATCCAGCGCGCTTGCCCAGTTGCAAGAGCGTGTGCCGGCACTCCTCAACGAGCTGCGTCTTCCCCATGGGGAAATCCACATTTATGGAACACCTAGACGACTGGTTGTTCATATAAAATCCCTAGCACCAACTCAAGAGGATATCGAACGCATTGTGAAAGGACCGGCTGCCGATCGAGCCTTTGATGAAAAAGGCAATCCCACCCAAGCTGCTCTAGGATTTGCGCGCAGTAAAGGAGTTGAAGTAAGCGAACTTCAGATCCGCGAAATGGATGGCGGACGTTACGCGGTTGCCGTAATTTTTGAAAAAGGACGTCCTGCACCTCAATTGTTGGCAGAAAACCTTGCTTCATTGATAGCCTCACTGCGATTTGAAAAGTCTATGCGCTGGAATTTTTCCAACACAGCCTTTTCACGCCCTATCCGTTGGCTGCTGGCGCTGTATGGAACTGAGGTGATACCTTTCACCTATGCAGGACTGCAATCCAGCAACCGCAGCCGCGGTTTAAGGTTTTACGAACCGCAAGAATTTACCGTTAAAAGCATTGACGAATATTTCAGCATTCTTAAGCAGCAAGGGATTATATTAGATGTTGCCGAGCGGCAAAAAGTAATCCGCGAAAAAATGGATGAAGCTGCAGCAAAAATCCAAGCCCGAGTTGCACATGATGCCGTTCTGTTGGAAGAGGTTGCCAATGAAGTTGAAGCCGTGAGTGTGCTCATAGGGTCTTTTGATGAAAGCTCGCTGGAGCTGCCGCACGAAGTGCTGATTGCAGTGATGAAAAAGCATCAACGCTATTTCCCATTAGAGGCCGCCGATCAACCTGGCAAACTGCTGGCACGCTTTGTTTGCCTGCGTAACGGCGACGAAGAAGGGCTGAATTTTGTACGCAGCGGAAACGAAGATGTAATCCGCGCCCGTTTTGCCGATGCAGCCTTCTTTATTCAAGAGGATAAAAAGCTCTCCTTAGAGGAACATTTGCCCAAATGTGCCACACTTACCTTTCAAAAAGACCTTGGATCCATGTTGGATAAATCTCAGCGCGTGGAAAAGTTGTGCGCAGAGCTCGCTCCGCGCTTATCTTTAACAGCTGATGAAACAAAGGCTCTGCTGCGGGCAGCAAAACTTTCTAAAGCCGAATTAGTAACGAAGATGGTGGTAGAAATGACCTCTCTGCAAGGCATTATGGGTCGTTATTACGCCCTCCATGATGGCGAACCGGAGGAAGTTGCTGAAGCCCTTTTTGAACAGTATCTGCCGCGTTATGCAGGGGATTCACTAACCAAAACCAAAGTGGGTTTTGTCTTAGGGTTAGCTGATCGGTTAGATACTTTAAGCGGTTTGTTTTCAGTAGGGTTAGCCCCGAGCGGTACAAAAGATCCTTTCGCTCAGCGGCGGGCAGCTTTAGGCATCGTTCAAAACCTGATCGCTTGGGAAGCAGATGTCAACCTTGATGAAGTGTTACATTTAAGCGCCGCTACTCTTCCAGTACCGCTTAATGAGCAGCGGCTGGAAGAATGCGTGGTTTTCATTGTGGAGCGTTTGCGCAACCTGCTGCTTGAACAAGGCTTTCGCTATGACGTTGTAGATGCTGTTT
The DNA here is from genome assembly GCA_034429745.1 of Anaerolineales bacterium. Taxonomy (GTDB): domain Bacteria; phylum Chloroflexota; class Anaerolineae; order Anaerolineales; family DRKV01; genus JBAXBF01. The sequence continues at coordinate 63,438 of DAOUFY010000043.1, read as the reverse complement.
TAGCTGCTCAAGGGAAGAACCCAGCCAGAGCTATGCAAGCCATTAAAGCGCTCAGCGAATGGGTTTCACGCAGCGACTGGCAAAGCACGATCTTGCCGGCTTACGCGCGCTGCGCCCGCATCACCCGCGATTTGCAACAAAAGCTGCCGCTAAGCGAATCGGTTCTCGTGGAGACAGCAGAAGTAGAGCTTTATCAAGCTGTGAAAAAAGCAGTCGTGCAGCAAAAGGATGTAAATGCTTTCCTAAATGCCTTTCTGCCTCTTATACCATTCATTAATCGCTTTTTTGATGAAGTATTGGTGATGACAGATGATCTCAACCTACGCCATAACCGACTAGCACTGCTGCAGACTATCGTAGCTATGAGTGATGGCATTGCTGACCTTTCCAAATTGGAAGGTTTTTAATGAGATTTGACTAATCCATTATTTTGTGGCATAATGCAGCCTAACAAAGCGAAGATGGAGAAGAGTAAGCGCGCCACTCTTTCTCAGCGAGTTTGGGATGGTGTGAGCCAAATAAAGAACCGCGCTGAAAATCACTCCGGAGCTGCAAACTGAACGGTTATTACCTAGTAAGGGCGTCGGTTTTTCCCACCGTTATCTGGGGTGCAAGAGAAGTTTTTTAGCTTCACTTGCAAAGAGTTGTCTGCTATGCTGCAGAAAACAGGGTGGTACCGCGGGAGCTATTTTTCCGTCCCTGAAAAGGGGCGTTTTTTTTATTTATTTTACAAAAGTTAAGAAATTATCTTTTTTATAAGGAGTTTGACTATGCCTTTTCAACCTGTACCTAACAAAGTTGATTTTATTGCACAGGAATACGAAGTATTGAAGTTTTGGAAAGAAAACCAATGTTTTGAAAAAATGCGTAAACTGCATCAAGGACAGCCACATTGGTCGTTCATTGACGGTCCTATTACTGCAAACAACCCGATGGGCGTACATCATGGATGGGGAAGAACATATAAAGATCTCTATAACCGCTTTTGGACAATGCAAGGCCGCGAACTGCGCTATCAAAACGGCTTTGACTGCCAAGGGCTTTGGGTGGAAGTAGAGGTCGAGAAGGAATTGGGCTTTAAAACCAAAAAAGATATTGAAAACTATGGGTTAGCCAACTTCGTTTTAAAGTGCAAAGAACGCGTTCTGCGTTACGCCGCAGTTCAAACAGAGCAATCCATTCGGCTTGGTTATTGGATGGATTGGAATAATCCTGATGAATTGCGTTATCTTGCTAAAAAGTTAATCGAAGATCCATCCCAACGCATTACAGTAGAAGGTCCCCTTGGACCGGTTACCGATTCAGTGGAACAAATCGTTGGGCGATTGGGCATGCCGGAATTAGGCGGCAGCTACTTTACTTTCTCCAACGAAAACAACTACATGATTTGGACAGTCATTCGCAAAGCCCACGATAAAGGCTGGCTTTATCGTGGTGCAGATGTCATGCCCTGGTGTCCGCGCTGTGCAACAGCTATTAGTCAGCATGAAATTGTTACGGATGGATATGTAGAGGTTACCCATCCAAGTGTTGTGCTGCGCTTTCCTTTGCGCGGCCGGCAAAACGAATCTCTGCTGGTTTGGACAACTACCCCCTGGACCTTGACCAGCAATGTGGCTGCTGCTGTCGGTCCCAACCTTACTTACTTAAAGGTAAAAGTAGGAAAAGAAATATTTTATCTTTCTAAAGGCACTGCACCAAATATCTTGCGCGGTGCTTACGAAGTGCTCGATGAGCTGCCGGGAACGGCGATGGAAGGCTGGACTTATGATGGTCCATTTGATGATTTGTGGGCTGCCCAGCAACGCGGCGGTGTTACTCATCTGATCGAATTGATTAAAGATATCCCTCTCAATGCTGTTGAAGCCCATCGCGTCATCCTGTGGGATGAAGTAGGTGAAACTGAAGGAACAGGCATTGTTCACATTGCACCCGGCTGCGGTGCTGAAGACTTTCAATTAGGCAAGCAACATGGCTTACCTATGATTGCGCCGCTGACAGAAGACGGTTATTTTGTTGATGGCTTCAATTGGATTAGCGGCATGCACGTTTCAGAAGTCGCCAAACCTATCTTTGAAGACTTGCAGCGCAAAGGTCTGCTGCTGCAAGTGGAAGATTATACCCACCGATATCCCAAATGCTGGCGTTGTGCCACCGATTTAGTCTTTCGTTTGGTTGATGAATGGTTTATCTCCATGGGCGAAGTGTATAACAAACCTCGTGAAGAACTGACCGCTGAAGAAAAAGCGCGCAGTTTGCGTTATCAAATCATGGACGTTGTTGACCAGATCAAGTGGTACCCAGAATTTGGTTATGCGCGTGAAATGGATTGGCTGCGCAATATGCATGATTGGATGATCAGTAAAAAGCGATATTGGGGGTTGGCACTGCCGATTTGGACATTTGAAGATGGCTCATACTACGTGGTTCGCGATGATATCGAGCTAAAGGAACTAGCCGTAGAGGGATGGGAACAATTTGAAGGGCATACCCCGCATCGCCCGTTTATTGATCTGGTCAAGATTCGTCATCCCCAAAGCGGGTTGATTGGTACGCGCATACCCGATGTAGGCAATCCTTGGCTCGATGCCGGCATTGTCAGCTTCAGCACCCTGCGCTATCGTCAGGATCGCGAATACTGGCGCAAGTGGTATCCGGCTCACTGGATCAGTGAATCGTTCCCCGGTCAATTCCGCAACTGGTTTTACAGCCTGCTAGCGATGGCTACGATTATTGATAATAGTCCACCCTTCCTTGAAAATTTTGGGTATGCTACTTTAGTTGCGGAAGATGGTCGTCCTATGCACAAATCTTGGGGGAATGCCATCGAGTTCAACGATGCAGCAGATAAAATGGGCGTGGATGTAATGCGCTGGCTTTATTGTGCTCACAAACCAGAAAACAACCTGCTCTTCGGGTATAACCGCGCCGACGATGTCCGCCGCCGCTTCTTCATTCCCTTATGGAACATTTACAGTTTCTTTGTAACCTACGCCTCCTTGGATGGATGGCAGCCAACCTGGCAAGACTTTAACCCTGCCCACCCTGAAGGCAATACTCCCCAAAGCACCAATTTGCTTGATCGCTGGATCATTGCCCGTATTAACCAAGTGATAAAAGCCGTTACAGAAAGCTTGCGAGTCTCCGATGCATATACTGCTACAACTGCTATTGAGGAATTCATTGACGACCTCTCCAACTGGCACATTCGCCGCAGCCGACGAAGATTCTGGAAATCGGAACAGGATAGCGACAAAGAAGCGGCTTACCACACTTTATATCATGTATTGGTTAAGCTCATTAAGACCCTTGCACCATTCATTCCTTTTGCAACAGAAGTGATGTACCAAAACATTGTACGCAATGTAAGAGACCAAGCCTATGAAAGCATTCATCATACAGATTGGCCAATTATAGACCAAGACGCCATAGATGAACAACTCATTCAACAAATGGCATTAGCTCGTCAATGCGCCAGTCTTGGGTTGAGCGCACGCGGCAATGCAGGCATAAAAGTGCGTCAACCGCTTTCTAAGGCTTACGTACATGTCAGTCAAGGCAGAGCAGAACTTACTCAAGCCTTTATTGACATTATCACCGATGAATTGAACATCAAAAGTCTCAGCTTTGTCAGCGACGCAAGTCAGTTAGTAACCTATCGCATCTTACCGGACAATAAACTGCTTGGTCCAAAATTTGGGGCGCGTTTTCCACAAATTCGCAAAGCACTATCCGACCTCGACCCGCTTGAAGTAGCCCGCAAAGTCAACAATAATGAGTCTGTTCAGCTGCAAGTTGATGGAGAAGAGATTACTCTTGCAGCAGAGGAAATCATTGTTCAAGCTCAGCCAGCCGAAGGTTTAGCTGTAGCTGCGGATAAGATCATCACCATTGGTATTGATATACAAATTACCCCTGAATTGAAAGCAGAAGGGTTAGCCAGAGAGCTTGTTCGCCGCATTCAGCAAATGCGCAAAGACGCAGACTTTAACATTGAAGACCGCATTGAAATTTACTATAAGACGCAAGGCGAATTACGAGATGTATTCGCACAATGGGAAAGTTATATCAAGAATGAAACTTTAGCCATTGCTTTGATTGAGGATGTCCCTCCTGCTGATGCTTATACTGAAAAGCAAAAAGTAGATGGGCTTGAAGTTACTATTAGTATTAAACAAAAGAAAGAATAGACTCATTAATAAGATTCGTAGTATTAGTAGGGCATGGGGATAAGTGGATAAAAAACTTATCCCCATCTTTTTACCGAATATATAGAGCTAAAGGATGCTTTAACCACTCTATGTAGGGAAAGAAAGACTGCAATTGCCAGCGATGTTTTCCACAGTTGGAAAGGGGAAAAATGTGGAGAAATTATCTTGTGAAAGAATTTTTATTGATAGATAACGCAAATCACGAACGTTGTAGGGTATATAATCGTAGAAGAGATGAAGTTATCAACAGGCATTTTACAAGATATTCACAAGATAAAGAATAAAATTGGGTGAGGAATTGCTATTGAAAAAATTTGAAAAGGATGTTATACTTGCACGTGTTGTAGGGCAATCTCTCTCAGCAAGGGTGCGCCGAAGAATCAACAGGAAGGGCCTGTAGCGCAGTTGGGAGCGCGCCTCAATCGCACTGAGGAGGTCAGGGGTTCGAATCCCCTCAGGTCCACTGAACGGTGCGATTGATGAGGATTGATGCCTGCAAGAGAAAAGTAATGGGGGCCCATAGCGCAGTTGGGAGCGCGCCTCAATGGCATTGAGGAGGTCGAGGGTTCGAATCCCTCTGGGTCCACTAAAAATATAAAAACAAAGATGAACTTCCGAAATGATATCAATCTCGGAAGTTCATCTTGATAGATAAAGAAAAGCGCATATAGGAGTAGTAAGCTAACTGTCAGCGAATCAGGGAGGGTGAGAGCCTGATAAGGTGTGTGCAGTACACAATAAGCTGAACTCGCCTATTACCGTGAAGGTAAGCTTCGTTGGTGAAAAAAAGTAGTCAACGACGGAAGTAGCCCGTTAGCGCACAATGGAGAGGCTCAAATTATTTGAGCAAGCGGGGTGGTACCGCGGAGCAAACCTTCGTCCCAGCATGACAGGGTTTTTTTTATTTTAAATAGCTTTAAGGAGAAATATGACGACATATAATCCTAGTGAAATTGAACATAAATGGCAGCAACGGTGGGAAGATGAGAAAATTTACCGCTCGGTGGTGGATTGGAGTAAACCGAAGCATTATGCATTAACCATGCTACCCTACCCAAGCGGCGATCTGCACATGGGGCATTGGTTCGCAATGGCGCCATCTGATGCAAGAGCCCGCTTTATGCGTATGAAGGGTTACAATGTATTGTTTCCAATGGGTTTTGATGCTTTTGGCTTACCGGCTGAAAATGCAGCTGTACAGCGCAATATTCATCCAAAAAAATGGACTTACAGCAATATAGAGCGCATGCGCCGGCAGCTGCGCAGCATGGGGGCGATGTTCGATTGGGAACGTGAAGCAATATCCTGCGATGTGAGTTATTATCGTTGGACAGAATGGTTCTTTAAGATATTTTATGAAAATGGCTTGGCTTATCGTGGAAAAGCGTTGGTGAATTGGTCGCCAACCTTGCAAACTGTTTTAGCCAATGAACAGGTCATTGATGGCAAAGATGAACGCACAGGCCAACCTGTCATTCAGAAGATGATGGAACAGTGGTTCTTCCGTATTACGAAGTATGCGGATGAGCTGTTGGATTTCAGCCGTTTGGATTGGCCAGAAGCAGTAAAACTTATGCAGACCAATTGGATTGGGCGCAGTGAAGGAGCTTGGGTTACTTTTCATACAGAACAAGGCGACCCGTTGGAAATCTTCACTACGCGACCGGACACGCTTTGGGGAGCAACGTTTATGGTACTTGCCCCCGAGCATCCTCTGCTGGAAAAAATCACTACGGAAGAACAACGCGAAGTAGTTATGGCATATAAAGAGCAAGCTGCCCGTGCAACTGAGATAGAACGTACAGCAGAAACTCGAGAAAAAACAGGTGTATTCAGTGGAGGGTATGCCATCAATCCAGTCAACGGCGAACGAATTCCTATCTGGGTAGCGGATTATGTTCTCATTACTTACGGGAGCGGAGCTATCATGGCTGTACCTGCCCATGATCAACGCGACTTTGAGTTTGCACGTAAATATGGCATTGAAGTTCGAGTTGTCATACAGCCGGAAGGGGAAGAGCTTGATGGAGCCACCATGACGGAAGCCTATGATGGTCCTGGAGTAATGGTGAACAGTGCTGCCTTTAATGGTTTGAAAAGCACTGAAGCAAAAGGAAGAAAAAACCCTGCCATCAACGCCGTCATTGATTGGCTTGAAAAAGAAAAAATCGGCAGAGAGGCCGTTAATTACCGATTGCGTGATTGGCTAATCAGCCGGCAACGGTATTGGGGTGCTCCTATTCCAATTATTTACCGACAAGATGGAACAATAGAAGCAGTCCGCGATGAAGACTTGCCAGTAGTACTGCCGGATGATGTTGAGTTCATGCCAACTGGTCAAAGCCCGCTTTTGTTCCATGAAGGTTTCCTTAATACCACCGATTCTGAAGGAAAGCCGGCAAAGCGAGAGACTGATACAATGGATACCTTCATGTGCTCTTCTTGGTATCAATATCGTTATCTTAGCCCACATTACGATAAAGCTCCATTTGATCCTGAAGAAGGAGCTTATTGGCTGCCGGTAGATGTTTATACCGGCGGCGCAGAGCATGCCACCATGCATTTGCTTTACACTCGCTTCTTCACCAAAGCTATCCGGGATTTAGGTGTCTTCAAAGAGACCGAAGAGGTGATGAAAAAGCATGGCCGCAGTGTGGATGAAATATGCCACGAACCTATGATTGTACTTAGAAATCAAGGGCAGATTTTAGGGGAAGAGCGAGAAGGTGATTATATTATTGCCAGCGGGCATTGGGAAGGAAAGAAACTATTTGCGAACTACGTAGAAGTTATTGATCGGAAAGCTCCACCTTCTCATGTTGAGGGGGTAATGGGTGAGATCATGCGCCGTACCGAAAATATCCTCCAAGTGAATACTGGCGGCGAGGAGCTACAGGTTGTTGAGGTGTTGCCAGAAGCGGAAATTATCATCCCATCTATCCCCGGCAAGAATAATGTCAATCAGCTTAGACATCATCTAGAGATTGAGCGGATGTCAAAAAGCCGCGGCAACGTCGTTAACCCGGATGAACTTGTTGAAAAATATGGTGCTGATACAATTCGCGGCTACTTAATGTTCGCCTTTGACTGGGCAAAAGGTGGACCGTGGGATAGTCAAGGTATTTTAGGAGTTTATCGTTTCTTAAATGACGTTTGGCGCATCGTTACCGAAGAGGGGACAGTAGATGGCACTGCATTAACGGAAAAAGAAATCATGACTCTAAGGCGCAAAGTGCATCAGACTATCCGCCGAGTTGAACGCAGTTTAGAAAGCTTCAGTTTCAACACCGGCATGGCAGCATTGATGGAGTTAAAGAATGTGATGCAAAAATATCGTCCCACTGCCAAAACTGTCTATCCGGCTTGGGAAGAAGCGGTACGAATACTCCTGCTGTTAATGGCACCTTTTACACCTCATATCACTGAAGAATTGTGGGCTATTATTGGCGGTCCATTCAGCATTCATCAACAACCCTGGCCTGTAGTAGATGAGGAAGCCGCTGCGGATGAGGAAATTACGCTTGTTGTTCAGGTAAATGGCAAAGTGCGCGATCGGGTTGTGGTTAGTGCTGATATTGACGAAGAGGGTGCTAAAGCTGCAGCTTTAGGCAGCAGCGTTGTGCAGCAATACTTGCAAGGGAAAGCCCCGCGCAAGGTGATTGTGGTGCCAGGAAAATTGGTGAATGTCGTTTTATAAAAATTCAGCGTTCACTTCAACAACCCGCTTTCTAGGAGAATGCGGGCTGTTTTGCTTATTAATGGGCTGTGAAATTTTGGCTTTGGTTAGATTATTTGAAAAGTACTTTTAGTTTGGATAGTTTTGTAAGCCCAACGTCTGGCTGTTGCAACACCTCAAGTCTCATTTTCCATCACCATTATAGGTATATTGATATATTATTTTATGCTGATGATCTTAAGACTTAATTGGCCGGCCGGAGTTTGAATTTGCACCACATCTCCAACTCGCTTGCCAAGCACAGCACTGCCAATGGGCGATTCATTTGAAATGCGACCATTTTTAGGGTCAGCTTCTTTCGCACCAACAATTTGATAGGTTTCGGGTTCTTCACCTTCTTCCTGAAGAGTTACTGTATCACCAATACTCACAATATCGCGATCACCTTGATTTGGTTCGATGATAATAGCATTTTGCAAAATACGCTTTATTTCCTGAATACGCCCTTCAAGAAAACCCTGATCTTCTTTAGCCTTATGGTAATCCGCATTTTCAGATAAATCACCCATCTGAATGGCTTCACGTAGGCGTTTTGAAATAGCAGCCCGTTCCGGGCCTTCTAGCCTTTCTAGCTCTTCAATAAGTTTTTGTTTTCCTTCAGGAGTTAAATAATGTTGCTGTACGTCACTCATCTCATACTTCCCTTCGGGTTTTTTTCATTAGACAAATATTATACACTCACGAAGAATGTCTTAAGCTTCGCAACTTTTCAAACAGTTTCTTCTCTTCAGTGGTGAGGTTTGTTGGCAATTGCACTTCAACCATGGCGTATAAATCACCGCGTTGATGAGGAGAGCGCAGTTTAGGCATACCTAATCCGCTCAAGCGAAAGATCTTGCCATTTTGGGTTTCTGGAGGAATAGTGAGTTTAACGCGTTTATCTATAGTAGCAACCGTAACCTCACCGCCGAGAATAGCTGTATATAAGTCAACATCAATGGTAACCTTTAGATCATCGCCATCCCGTTCAAAAACAGGGTGAGGCAAAACTTCAACTTTAAGGTATAAATCTGCCCCTCCCTCACCTTGTTTTGCTAAACGGACTTTTGAACCGCTGCGCACACCAGGGGGAATCTTGGCTTCAATTTTCCTGCCCCCTTCCCATTGCAACAGGCGGGTAGTGCCGTTAAATGCCTCTTCCAGCGTGATTTGGACATTATGCTCAGTATCGCGAGCACGCGTCCGAGTTTGAGTGCTGCTTTGAGAGGGTGTGCGCAAACCACCGAACAGGGTTTCGAAAAAATCTGAAAAACCCCCAAAACCACCGCCGAATGTGCTGTTGCCAAAACCGCCAAACATTTGTTCTAATTCCTCAGGAGTTACTGTATATACATGGGTGCGCGGCTGACTGCCCCATTTAGACCAGTCAAAATCCTCTGGTCTTCCACCGCCGCGGGTGTATTGCTGCCATTGGTTTCCAAATTGGTCGTATTTCTTGCGCTTTTCCGGATCGGAAAGCACCTCATGAGCTTCATTGATCTCTTTAAACTTTTCTTCAGCTTGTTTATCACCCGGGTTTACATCCGGGTGATATTTTCGAGCCAGCTTGCGAAAGGCTTGTGAAATCTCTTCTTTTGTAGCGTTTTTGCTGACGCCTAAAATTTTATAATAATCTTTATATTCCATAGCTTAACCTCAGAGAAGACTTGAAGAAAAATAGATTTTCATCCTGAAACCTTGCGGTTTCAGATGCTGGAATACAATGTTAAATCTATCATGATTATACTATGTTTTTAATAAAGTGGATTGGTTGAAGATTAACCCAACATGGGACAATTTACGGAATGGAACTCTCATGTTAAAATAAAACTATAATCACTAAATACAAATGGAGGATAATCAAATGAATCTCATTTTGCTTGGAGCGCCGGGTTCTGGAAAAGGAACGCAGGCGGAATTTTTAATAGCAAATTTTCAATTAACACATATTGCTACAGGTGATTTGTTTCGCTATAATTTAAAGGAACGAACAAAATTGGGGCTTCTCGCTGAAGAATACATGAATAAAGGTCAGCTCGTGCCAGATGATGTAACGATTGCCATGGTTCGCGAGCGCCTGCAACAGCCGGATGTTCAGCAAGGTGTTTTATTTGATGGTTTTCCGCGGACTTTGACGCAAGCTGAAGCGTTAACTCAATTGCTGAATGAAATGGGCAAGTCCGTTGATTGTGTAATTTATTTGCGAGTGTCTGATGATGAAATTGTAGAACGTCTTTCAGGAAGATTAATATGCACAGAGTGTCAGCAGCCTTTTCATAAAAAATACAATCCATTTAAAGAATGTCCTTATCATAAATGCCATGGAGAATATTTAGTTCAGCGTGAAGATGATAAGCCGGAAACAGTCCGAGCGCGTTTGAAAACTTTTCATCAACAGACTTCACCATTGATCGAATATTATAAGCAAAAAAATTTACTTGTTGAGGTAAATGGTGAAGGAAATATTGAAAATATTAAGCAAACTATCTATCAAGCAATACTAGAGAAAACAAAAAATTCGAAATAAGTCATAGAAAAATAAATATATATTTTCACAGCAGGCAATTTAAGCAAAGCCAAGTATTAAAGTATTGTTGGATATGCTGCTAACAGATGGCTTGAAAAAACGACCTAAGGCAAAGAAAAAAATGGATGATACGCCGGCGCAGGTTACAGAAGAAATAAAGCGACTCTCGCTATATATCAATCGAGAATTAAGCTTATTGGAATTTCAACGCAGGGTGCTGGAAGAGGCAAAAGATGAACGCAATCCCTTGCTTGAGCGCGTGAAATTTTTAGCGATTGTTGGCTCTAATATGGATGAATTTTTTATGGTCAGAGTGGGGGGATTAAAACTACAGATCGCCGCGGGTATTTTTGAACCTTCTTTTGATGGGGCAACTCCACCTGAACAGTTAGCAGCTATCCGAAAAGCGAGCATGGATATTCTATCTCAGCAAGTGAACTGTCTGCATGAGCTAACAGCTAAGTTAAGAGAAAAAGATATTTATATCCTGAATTACAACGAATTATCCAAGCAGCAGTTATCCAACGCAAAGCAGTATTACAATGAAGTTGTTTTTCCTGTGCTCACTCCTTTAGCCGTTGACCCCGGCCATCCATTTCCCCACATATCTAGTTTAAGCCTAAACTTAGCGGTATTAGTACAGGGGGAAGATGGCAAACAGCGTTTTGTGCGAGTTAAAGTGCCGGATACATTACCGCGCTTTGTGCCATTAAAACGCTCCTCCGGTAGCTTAAAAAAAGACGGTACTGTTCCACGCCGCCATTATTTTGTTTGGCTGGAGCAGCTAATTGCGGCTAATTTAGAGCGTCTTTTTCCGGGATTGAAGGTCATCGAAGCCCATCCGTTTTACATTATTCGTAATGCCGATATGACTATACAGGAACTAGAAGCGATTGATCTGCTGGAGACAGTGGAACAAAGTGTGCGTCAGCGCCGCTTTGGAAATGTGGTGTTCTTAGGTATTAACCCAAACATGCCGCCCAATATTCTCGATATCTTAGTCTATAACTTGGAGATGGATAAGAATGATATCTACGTGATCAATGGTCCTTTTGGGTTAAGTTCTCTCATGCAGTTGACTTCCATTGAACGTTATGACTTAAAAGACAAACCCTATATGCCGCTGATACCTCCAATTATTCAAAAGCGCTCACCTGAGGGTGATATCTTTAAGGCAATTCATGATGGGGATATCATGCTGCATCATCCTTATGATTCTTTTGATCCGGTGATCTTATTCCTTAAATCCGCTGCTCACGATCCAAATGTTTTAGCGATAAAGCAAACCCTCTATCGGGTTGGGAAGAACTCACCGGTTGTGCACACTTTGTTAGAAGCGATAGAAAACCGCAAACAAGTCAGTGTGTTAGTGGAATTAAAAGCACGCTTTGATGAAGAAAGCAATATTGGCTGGGCTAGGCGTTTGGAGCAGGAAGGGGTGCATGTAACCTATGGTTTGGTTGGCTTGAAAACTCATTGCAAAGTGGCTTTGGTCGTACGCCGCGAAGGAGAGCATATTCATCGTTACATTCACCTTTCTACAGGAAATTACAACGCTGTAACCGCGCATATTTATGAAGATATTGGCATGTTCACCTGCGATGAGGATGTTGCAGACGATGTAAGCGATTTGTTCAATTACATTTCCGGCTATTCAGCTAAAAAGGATTACCGCAAATTGTTAGTTGCCCCAATCAACATGCGCGCAGGGTTGAGGGAGCTTATTTTGCAGGAAATTGATTTTCAAGCAAAAGGGCAAAATGGGCATTTGATATTTAAAGTGAATGCCATCACTGATCAAGAGATGATTGATTTGCTGTACAAAGCCTCACAAGCTGGTGTGAAGGTTGATTTGATTGTCAGAGGAACCTGTTGTTTAAGACCCGGCATTCCAAACATAAGCGAAAACATTTCTGTCAAGAGTATTGTGGGAAGATTCTTAGAACATAGCCGCATCTATTACTTTGCGCATGGCGGTGAAACAAAAATTTACCTCGGCAGTGCAGACCTTATGCCGCGCAACTTAGATCGGCGCGTCGAGGTGCTTTTCCCGGTTGAAGAAGAACGGTTAATTAAAAAAATATGTGAAGAAATTATCCCTGCCTACTTAAAAGACAATGCTAAAGCATGGTTAATGAAAGCGGATGGCACTTATGAACGCGCCAAACAAAGAGGGGGGCAAGAATGGTTTAGTGCCCAAGAATGGTTCATGAAGCAAAGGCAGCAGATTAGTTAAAAGAGACCCAAAAGGAGAAAAAATGAACAGCTTGAGTCTGACGCCGCAACAGCAGGCTTTACTGCAGGCGATCGCAAATAATCAGGCAGAAAGTGAAAGGCTAAGAAAACGCGCCCGACTCTTGTTGGATTTACAGGCCGGGCTAGCTTCAAAGCAAATCGCGAATAAATTAGGGTTATCCGAACGCAGCGTGCGCTATTGGCGCCAATTATTTATGCAACGCGGCATGGACATTTTTCAGCTGTCTCACACCGCTGATGAAATGGATAGACTGCAGGAAACGAACGAGCAGAAAAAAGTTGTCAAGAAAACAAAAACCCCTCAAGTGGAAAAAAAAGATAAGATGCAGCTTGCTGGAATAAAAATATTCAGTTTTTGTTTTAAACAAATATGTGCTCATGAAGATGGCACTCGTAAGGGTGAAGATATTGAAGAACTGCATGATATGCGAGTGGCAACGCGGCGGCTACGGGCCGCAATGCGGCTGTTTTCACCATTTTTCTCAAAAAAGATTCTCAAACGTACTCAACGAAAAGTAAAAATATTAGGACAAACATTGGGGAAAGTACGGGATTTAGATGTTTTCATGGAAAGAGCCAAGCAGGAGTTAATGGAGCTGGAAGGCATTGCTCCTGAAGAACATCTTCCTTTGATTGGAACTTGGGAAGAAGAACATGCAGCCGCGCGTCAGGCATTAGTGGAATATTTAGATAGTGAAGAATATCAAGAATTTGTAAAAGATTTTTCTGCATTTTTAGAAGAGTTTAAAGAAGAAGATGATGATGACAGTACAACTAAGGAAATGCCAAAGCCAATAAGAGTTGAAGAATGGTTGCCTATCCTCATTTATCAGCAATTTGCCGAAGTACGCGCGTTTGATCCGATCATTGAGAAAGCCACTTTTGAACAATTGCATGCTCTAAGGCGGGCATTCAAAATGTTCAGGTACACGCTTGAGTTTTTCTGCGATGTATTAAGCCCAGAAGAAACTCGCTATATCATCAACCAATGCAAACAAATTCAAGATCATCTGGGAGAGTTGAACGATGCTCATAACGCCTGTTTGCTCATCGCGAAATACAAAACTATCGTTGAAGAAAGACAAAACAACTTACTGCTTACTGAGCGCCAGAATCCTTCTGTTTTTCTGGCGTATTTGATCAAAAAAGAAGAACAAAGGTATAATTTAGCTTCTAAGTTTGCTGAGGCATGGCGGTCATTTATGTCTTCAGCAATTAAGCAAAATCTTGCTCAGGCTGTGTCAGTATTATAATGCTTTTTAGTGAAGAGAGGGAAAAAGGGAAAATGAAGCTATACTTTATGCGTCATGGGATAGCCAGCAGAAATCAATGGGGAGGGGTGGACGAATTGCGTCCTTTAACCGAAAAAGGACGCCAAGCAGTGAAAGAGATTGCTCGCTTTTTGTATGAGAGAAATATCCGCTTCACTGAAATATTATCAAGTCCATTGATAAGGGCGATGCAAACAGCTCAGTTGGTTGCTGAAGTATATGATTTAGAGGAGCAGTTGAGAGAAGAAAAGCGATTAAGCCCTGGCTTTGGCTTAGACGAATTAAGAGAAATAATCAAGAATTATGATGAAGATAAAGAACTGCTCTTAGTCGGACATGAGCCCGATTTTAGTATTGTAATTGGTCGTTTGATAGGCAATGGACGAGTTATCATGAAAAAAGGCTCTGTCGCGTGTGTTGATTTAACGTTTCAGCCTTCGATTGTGGGAGAATTGCTGTGGTTGGCTACGCCGGCCTTAATGGGTGCGAAACGTTGATGTTTCACGTGAAACCTCAGAACATTTCAATTGTCAGTATAAATGTTCCAACGACAAGAACGGCCATGTTTCACGTGAAACGTTCTTGAACACCTTGTTCTCTTCCCCATTCCTCAAAAAGATCTTCAATGGTGTCGAAATAAGCATCTAAAGCGGTTTGTCTCGTTTCCAAAGCTTCCCCAATGATGCCTAAATATTGGCATATGTTCTTCCATGCTTCTTGATGGTAATTATCTGCTTGCAGGGTACAAGCCATAAGAGTCCAAGTATGCAGGAGCAGGTATAAGGCGTTGGCTGGCTGCGCGCTGTTGATTAGGTGTTGAAGAGCTAAGCTGTAGTATTGAAAGCGATGAGGATGAAGCTGAATGGGTGCATTTTTGAAGGTGTTGACGGCATGATAAGCTTCTTCCCAACTTTGCAGCCACTGCAATAAAATGTCTTTTTGGAGATTTAACCCGCCAAGCAGCCCTAATGCCCCTATGGATAAACCGCTGTGCCCAAGGTTTGCGGCGTAAGCGGGAAATTCAAGCAGCAACCGTCGCTCTGCCAATGGTGCAGCGGTTAATAACACCACTGCATTGAGGGCCTTTTCAATCGCTTCGAGATATTTCATCACTTGCTGGGGTGCATGAAAGGTTTGCTGAACTGAAAGATCGTGCCAAATTTTTCGTCCAAGATTTAGCTGAGAGCGCGCCCGTTTATAGACAATGTCAGCATGATGGTATTGCCCTCTAACGCTGGCAATGATGAAATCCATCATGTGCTGCGGATCATAAAGGGTGAGACAATTGTAGATCGTTGGTCCAAACCAGGCGTGTTGCCGTAAAGTACGCGGCTGACTGTACATTCGCTGTGAATGGTGAACAATATCCAGGTGGATTTGATCGTTTAAGCGGATGATCTGACGTTGAATAAGTGGTTCTTGGTAATGAACAAAGACAAGATCAACGTCTCCGGCTTCTCCTAGCAGCGGGTCGTTCCCTAACACCGATCCGCAGCAATAAGCACATAGAATATTATGCTGTTTTGAAATTGTTTCCTTTACGTACGCCTTGGCTGCATTGATTAATGTGTCTTTTGTAATTCGCATAATTAAACAATCTTGAGTAAACCCTCTCAATCAAAAGTATTGCTGTAGTGTCTTTTTTTGGTTTGACTACTCAGTGGGTGTGATGCTGGGTGTTATGGTTGGCACAGGTGATTCAGTTGGCGGAATTGTGGCAGTGTTTGTTGCGGTAGGGGTGCTTGTCATCGTCGCTGTTGGTGTTGGCAGTTCAGTTGAAGTGGCTGTGGGTGTAGGTGTTGGCACTTCTAGGCGCAACGTGATTTTAGTTTCGGCGTAAGTATGCCGCAGGCTGGTGATCAGCAATCGCAAGGTATATTCACCAGCAGGCAGTTGACTGATATCCCAGCTGATGATTTTCTCGGGATTGAGGTATTGATCTCTCCCTTGAGCCAGAAGCTCCCACTTTTGAGGCTCTCTTCCATTGCCATAGAATAAGGAGAACCCTTCATAATCGGATGTTGCACCTGCTTGAATATAAATATCTAGAGGTGATGTTTTAATCACATCTCCATCACGCGGATAGGCAAAAGCCAGTTTAGGACGCGAATCACTGTTTTTACATAAGCGAGAAGGGGTGAAAACGATGGGATCAGGAAAACCCATCTCTTCTGCCCATTGTTTGCCTTGTGGGTCTTCACTAAGCCATTTAATTGCCCATAGATCGGTTACATTGATAGTGAATACTTTTTCGGTAAATTCAGGGCAATCACGGGAAGCGAGCAAAGAAGTCCACGTATCTATCATGCTTTCCTGCCAGAGATCGTTTTCTTTGGGAAGAGGCGGTTGATTGGCTGCAAAGTATTCTACTCGCTGCTGCGGACACCATTGGGAAGGTTCTGTGCCAGATATGGAGCAGATAACCTTTTCGATGATGTCCGCCGGACGGGCAAAGGGGGTTATCCGTCCTTGAGTAATTTTAGGGATGGCAATTTGCATGAAGGTTGACCAGATTGGAGCTGCCCCAGTGAGACCAGTAGTGTTGATCATAGGAGTATAGTCAGGGTTTCCGACCCATACCCCAACAACCAAATCTGGGGTGTAGCCGATTGTCCAATTGTCGCGAAAATCATTGGTGGTGCCGGTCTTTACTGCGGCTGGAAAAGGCAAATTCAACGGTGAGTCTGCTCCAAAAGAGGCTGAGCGGGCTTCATTGTCCGATAGTATAGATGAAATAAGAAAGGCGTGTGCCGGACTGATAACTTGTTGAGCTTCTGCCGCTTCGTGGCGAAAGATTTCTTTGCCTTCAAAATCTGTTATCCGGGTAATGGCTACTGGCGGTACGCGTCGTCCTCCATTGGCAAAGACAGCATAAGCAGAGGTTAATTCGAGCAAAGAGACTTCTCCACCCCCAAGGGTAAGCGACAATCCGTAATCATTCCGATTAAGGGTTGTGATTCCTAAACGACGCGCCATGCCAATCAACCCCGATTCACCAGGGCGATCGGATGTTCCATAGACTCCAACAAATTGAAGCGTTTTGACAGCAGGAATGTTATAGGAATTAGCTAAGGCATAGCGTACAGTAACAGGTCCATGGAAGCGCCCATCGTAGTTTACTGGTACGTAAGGTGGTCTTGGATCGTTTTCTAAGCCGGAAGGTGGAAATTCACTCGGTACATCCCAAATTAATGTGGCAGCTGTCCATCCTTTTTCAAAGGCGGCAACGTAAGTAAGTGGTTTAATAGCTGAGCCGGGTTGGCGCGGACTAACTGCCATGTTCACTTGGGCACTTTTTTCGTCTCCGAAATAATCAGCTGATCCAACCATAGCTAGGATTTCACCGCTGGCTGGTTGGATGGCAACTAACGCGCCGCTATGTGCATTATTTTCCGCCAGCGAAGCAATCTGCTGGTTGACGAGTTTTTCGGCTTCACTTTGCAGATCAGGGTCCAGTGTGGTATAGACCGAAAAGCCTGAGCGATAAATGGTTTGAGCATCATATTGGCTTTCAAGCAGTGAACGGATGTAATTCACCCAATGGGGATGCTCAATTTTCACCTCATTTTTCTTGAAAGGATAATTTTTTATCTCTTCAGCTGCACTAATCGCTTGGAGTACATCTATGCATACTGGGTTTTGGTGATTGCTGACAAAAATGCAGCCCTTTTCCTTGCTGGCTTCAAACATCAGATACAGCACCTGTTCGGTGCGCTTCATGGCAGCTTCACGGTTGACGAACACATCATAGACTGAAGGAGCTTGAGGAAGTCCGGCTAAAAAGGCGGATTGAGCCAAGGTTAAATTACTGGCTGTCGTATTGAAATATGTCTCGGCAGCTGCTTCCACCCCATATGCAAGATTTCCGTAGTATATTTCATTCAAATATAGTTCCAATATCTCATCTTTAGTGTAACGGCGAGTAATTTCAGCAGCAAGAATAGCTTCGCGTAATTTTCTTTGGTAAGTTTGCTGACTGCGTTCTTCTGGGCTAAGAAGCAGAGTGCGGGCTAACTGTTGGGTAATTGTTGAGGCTCCGGATACAACTTCGCCACTGGTATAGTTTTGCCAAAAGGCGCGCACAATGGCTACCGCATCATAACCACCGTGAGAATAAAAGTCTTTGTCCTCAGTAGCTAGTGTGGCAGCAATCATGAATGGCGATATCTTGTCTAACGTTACGTAAGTTCGGCGGCCCGCATTTGGGTCTAGTATTTCGTACAGCAGATTGCCTTTGCGATCAAATATTCTGGTCGTCTCAAATTGCGAGGCTTTGGCTCGCAGCTCCTCGATGCTAGGTAAGGTTTTTGCGATATTGTAGTATTGGTAAATGAGAATGGAGGCAAGGATTAATCCGCTGAGAACAAAGAGGAATAATGAAGCAACAATGCCGTAGCCAATACAGCTTAGCTTTTTGCGAGAATCGCGTTGCACTTTTGCTGCTAATGGTTTTGGCTTGCGCTCTTTAGTTTCTTTAACGGCTGATGGTGTTATTGGAACATTAGTTCTATATTGTTGTTCCGAAGGCCGGCTGCCGGAAGAAGTTCGCTTAGGAGGAAAGGAGTCCTCTTCTCCCCTATGCTCTCTGTATGCAGGTGTTTCGTATGCCGCAGGGCTGACGCGAGTTGCGGCGACATCAATTTCTGAAACACGACGCGGCAAAGGCATGGCATGCGAATCTAAGGCGGCCGGAGGCATGTGAGGCGTTTCACCTAAAGGTGGAGGTAGAGGTGTTTCAGCTCGCTCGACTTTTTGAGTGGGTTGGGGAAGTTCTTCGTCTTTTCCTTCTAAGATTTCTGTCTGGAGTGGCTTCCCGTCAATCCAGGTTTGTCCTACTAAGGTTTGTTCCACAGCAGGAGGAAGTTCTTCTTTGGAATGCGGCAATCGTTCAGTAGGTTGGGTTGTGGAAACTGCAGGTGAGAGACCCGTTTGGGGGCTCTCTTTTCTTTCTGCTGAGGGTTCTTTTGCAGAAGGCTCAGTGACGGCAGGTTTAGGTGTACTTTCTTGAGCTTCTGCCAACAAGCGGCGAAAACGCTCGTGCGGACTTTCTTTTGGATTCATCACTACCTCCTCTTTCAATTCCATTATACCATTGCAGGACCTTTTATTCATTGCTCACGGATAGGGATATTCTATGTTATGATTTAAGCAGGAGATGTGATGATGTATAAACAAAGCGGTTGCAATATTCAGTACTACAAATCTCTGCTTGTGATGCTGATGACTGGCCTGATATGGTTGGGGACTGAAGGTACACTAGCAAAACAAGAGAACGCAGCTTGCATCATCCCGAAAGATCTATGTCTGCCTGCCTCTACAGTTGCTCCTTCTGTGTCTCCAACTCCATCCCCAACATCAAAACAGTTTTCGATTGGTGATTTGCATCTCCATACTACTTGCTCAGATGGCAGAAATGAATTTGATGTTATGCTAAAGCAGGCAATTAAAATGCGCTATGATTTTATTGCAATAACCGATCATCATTTTGACGATACACCTGTATGCCGCGAGAACATCCGTAAATGTAAAGCTGAAACGCGCTTGCTTTGCATTCCAGGAATGGAAGTAACCGGCCGCGTTCATGTGTTAGCTATTGGTATTACACATTCGATAAACGAACGATTGCCTGTAAAACAGCAAGTTGAAGAGATCCATGATCAAGGTGGTATAGCTATTGCTGCACATCCCTTTGCCCAAGGTACGCGCTTTTCAGAAGAGGAATTAATCCAAAGTGGTTTTGATGCTGTGGAATGCGGCGGTATTAATCCGC
Organism: Anaerolineales bacterium; assembly: GCA_034429745.1. Taxonomy (GTDB): domain Bacteria; phylum Chloroflexota; class Anaerolineae; order Anaerolineales; family DRKV01; genus JBAXBF01. The sequence goes on along the minus strand of DAOUFY010000043.1, from coordinate 43,688 downwards.
AAGATTGGCAAACCTTGATTGCCATCCAAAAAAAGGTTCACTTGCCGTGCGTCTATAATTCAGATGCCCATAATGTCTTTCAAATGTTGACGTTCAATCGTTGTGAAGGGAAAATAAGCTCTTTGCAAGACCTTAAACAGGCTATTAAAGAAAACCGCTGTAATCGCCGGGAGTAGCACCTACATTATGCAGCCTTGGAACCGACTTTTATCTGCTGGCAGTATAACTTTAGCTGCAGACGCCCGTTTTTCTCAGGTAGATTATTGCGATGATCACATCTGGGAGCTAAAGGTTAGTGAAGGAATACCTACAGTAATAGGACTAACCACCTCTTTTGGCTTGCGAGCGCGTCGGTTTGTGCTTTTCCCCCAATTCACTGAGGATAATCATTCAATTACTGATCCATCAGAATTTTTTCAACCGCCATTAGTGAGCTTTGCTTACCCTAATTTTGCTCGGCTTGTCTGTCAACCCTTTGAAGGTATTGCAGTAGAATTGGATTATTGGGTGCCCGAATCACATGCTGTATGGGGAAGAATCCAAGTAACGAATGCTTCCGCTTTAACCCGCCAACTTCAATTGGCTTGGGTAGCTGTACTTATCCCTTTAGAAGTAAATTCTTCAAGCGGAAGTCGTATGGCGGTAACGAAAATCCAATATGCCCCTGTGTTGTGGGGTAAAACCTCCATGCTTTCACCGCTTGTTTGTCTGCGAGGTGAGTCTGCGATAGGCAATGTACCTTATCCATCACTTTATCAGACTATTGAACTATTGCCTGGCGCCGTAAAGGAATTATTCTGGGCCGAAGCAGCATGCAGCGATTTGCAAGATTCATTCAACTTAGCGCGCAGTTACCTCAATCGCAATTGGGAAGCAGAATTTGCTCGCTTAATGCTCTCCAACAGTACGTGGATAGATATTCAATGCGGAGATCCGGATTGGAATGCTGCTTTTGCTTTATCTCAGCAAATTGGATTAAGCTTATTTAGTTCAACAGTAGAGCATTCAGAAAAGTCAATAGCAGAGAATGCCACATTGCCTTTCCCTTCTCTGCTTCTTACTCGCTCTCAACATCAAGGCTACTCGATACGCGGCGATGGAAGCGATTATGGATATGCATGGAGCGGTCAGGGAGTATTGGATGTATATTATGCAGCTTCGTTGCTTTTACCTGTTGCTCCTCATTTGTTCCAAGGCTTGTTATTGAACTATTTCTCTGTTCAAAACACCTCAACGGGTGCAATAGATTGCCGTCCGGGTTTAAGCGGACAGCGCAGCCGCATGTTGGCAACACCTTTGTTAGCCGCTCTCACATGGAAAATTTATCAATATACTCGCGATAAGGAATTTTTAGCTCGCAGCGTTGAACCTTTACGCGGCTATTTACAAGCCTGGTTTTCAGATCATGATGAAGATGTAGATGGCGCACCAGAATGGGAACATCCGCTTCAGTTTGGATTTGCCGACCATCCGCTGTTTTCGCGGCTCATAGCTGGTGCGCAAGGCGCCCTAATGAATGCTGTTGAAAGCCCTGCGTTATGTGCTTTATTAATCCATGAGATTAAAAGCATGCTTTCCATATGTGAGGAACTTAGCTTGCCGGAACCTTTGCTGCAAGGGCGCGGAGCGGTGAAGCATGTGCGTTTCAGTGAGTTGGCTGAAATGCTTAAGCTCACGCTGCGCACTTTTTGGAATGCAGAGAAGAGGTTGTTTCTTTATCGCGATCGTGATGCCCATACGCAGACTGACGGTTATTGGTTGGGGGAACGGGTGGGCAATGGAATTTTGGAATTGAATTATTCTTTTCCAAGTGCAGCCCGCTTGGTTTTACGGTTGGAAACAGAAGGCGATCGTTCTCAACGCCCTAAGGTCAGCATAGAAGGAAAGGATGCCCAAGGAAATTCAATTTGTGAGGTGCTGCCGCTTTCCCAATGGCGTTGGGTGCTGCTAAAAATTGGGCAGGCTACAACGGCTGTTTCATATACTCAAGTTGAACGAATTGAAGTTCAAAACATTGGTGATGAAGATAAGTTTTCGGTTTCTTCTTTAGGTTATTCTTTTATAGACTTAAGCCTCTTTTTGCCTTTATGGGGTGATCTGATCACACCAGAGCAAGCAGCTGCTCTTAAAACTCGGCTGTTTGATGAACAGGAAGGGTTGTTCTATCCGTATGGTTTAGGAGAGTACCCTAAAAATTGGCAAGATAACTTTCCACTTCTCCGCAGCCGTTTTGCTGCTCCTCCTTCCTCAATTTCTACAAACATCTCAATGGTTTGGAGCACGCTTCTTGGAGAAGGGTTATTGGAGCATGGTTATTCTGCAGAATGTGTTGCTCTCGTAACTCGTATAATGAATTGTGTAACCCAATCGCTGAAAAAATGGGGGGCATTTTTTGAATTATATGATGCTTTTTCCGGAGAAGGAAAGGGTGAAATGAATTCTTTACGCGGCTTGGCACCTTTAGGGTTGTTTTTACAAACTTTAGGGGTAACCTTATATTCACCATGGAAAATTGGTTTAGCGGGATATAACCCGTTTCCATGGCAAGTAACGATCGCTTATCGCGGCTTGACTATTCTTCGCGATGCTCAACAAACCTGGATAACTTTTCCAAATGGTCAAACGGTTTGTGTAGATGATCCAACACCTGCCATCATCGCTGTTGAGGATGAGGAGTAGATAGTCTGTAATTCTGTCTCTTGCTTTTAATGTTACTTTTTTCTTATATTGTATTTATAGACTTTATATAGTCTTTTCCTATAATCCCCATAGTGAGCATTTATTCATATCAAATATTTATTTTACTTAAGGAATTATGGAGGGAATAATGAATTTAAATCAATATACACAAAAATCCCAAGAAGCAATATTTAAAGCAAAACAGCTTGCTGAAGACATGAATCATTCAGCAATTGAACCGGCTCACTTGCTGCTGGCTTTGCTGCAGCAGGAAGAAGGGATTGCAGCGGCAATTGTCATGAAAGTAGCTGGAGGAATTGCTGCCTTGAGGGATCGGGTGAAGCAGGAGCTGGAAAAGAAGCCCAAAATGTATGGTGCTGCTGCCGAAGCAGGGTTGAGCAAACCTGCAGCAGATGTCTTAGCCGCCGCTGAACGTTTTGCAAAAGGCATGCAAGATGACTATGTCTCGGTGGAGCATATCTTATTGGCACTGACTGAGAGCAGCGAAGGCAAGCTGATGGCTCAGTTCGGTCTGACCCAAGAAGCCATCTTAAAATCGCTGAAAGATGTACGCGGAACACAGCGGGTTACTTCCCAAACTCCGGAGGATACCTATCAAGCGTTGGAGAAGTATGGACGCGATTTAACAGCTTTAGCCCGTCAAGGTAAACTTGACCCAGTAATTGGACGGGATGAAGAGATTAGACGCGTTATTCAAATTTTGACTCGCCGCACGAAAAATAACCCGGCGCTGACAGGTGAACCAGGGGTAGGAAAAACCGCGATTGTAGAAGGGCTTGCCCAACGAATAGTAAACGGTGATGTGCCTGAAGGTTTGAAAAACAAACGCATTATTCAATTGGATATGGGGGCGTTGATCGCCGGCGCTAAATATCGCGGCGAATTTGAAGAGCGGTTGAAAGCTGTTTTGAAGGAAATTGTTCAAGCTGAAGGACAAATCATCCTTTTCATTGATGAAATGCATACAGTCATTGGTGCCGGGGCTGCCGAAGGAGCAATGGACGCAGGCAATATGCTTAAGCCAATGCTGGCGCGCGGTGAATTGCATTTGATCGGAGCAACAACATTGGATGAATACCGCAAATATGTAGAGAAGGATGCTGCTTTAGAACGCCGCTTCCAGCCGGTTTATGTTGGTGAACCAAGCGTGGAAGATACGATAAGCATATTGCGCGGTTTGAAAGAACGCTATGAAGTGCACCACGGAGTGCGCATTACGGATGCTGCCGTAATTGCCGCCGCAACGCTTTCTAACCGCTATATTAGCGACCGACACCTTCCTGATAAAGCTATTGACTTAATTGATGAGGCAGCTGCTCGCCTGCGAACAGAAATTGATTCAAAGCCGCAGGCTTTGGACGAAGTTGACCGGCATATCATGCAGCTTGAAATTGAACGCGAGGCGTTGAAAAAAGAAAAAGACCAAGCTTCAAAAGAGCGGTTAGCGAAACTGGAAGAAGAAATTGCTGTGGAACGAGAAAGAGCAGATGGGATCCGAAAACGCTGGCAGGAGGAAAAGCAAGTTATCTCTGAAATGCGCAGCGTAAAGGAACAAATTGAGCAAACTCGTTTGGAAATTGAACGCGCTGAGCGCTTGGCAGATTTGGAAAAAGTAGCTCGCTTGCGCTATGGTACACTGAGAGAATTGGAAGAGCGGCTTAAAAACCTTGATCAAACGTTAAAGGAGCTTCAATCGAAAGGTGCCCTTCTTAAGGAAGAGGTTGATGCTGAGGATATTGCCGGGGTTGTATCGCGTTGGACAGGCATACCAGTCTCAAGCCTGTTAGAAGGGGAAACAGAAAAATTAATCCGCATGGAAGAACGCATTCATCAACGATTGGTAGGACAGGATGAAGCAGTCCGCGTGGTAGCCAATGCTGTACGGCGGGCAAGAGCCGGCTTGCAGGATCCCAACCGTCCAATTGGTTCGTTTATTTTCTTAGGCCCGACGGGTGTGGGTAAAACCGAACTTGCACGCGCTCTTGCAGAATTTCTTTTTGATGATGAGCGAGCTATGGTACGGATTGATATGAGTGAATATCAAGAAAAGCACACTGTTTCTCGCTTAGTTGGCGCGCCGCCCGGCTATGTTGGCTACGAAGAAGGTGGTCAGCTGACCGAAGCAGTTCGCCGCCGCCCTTATAGTGTTGTTCTTTTTGATGAGATTGAAAAAGCTCATCCAGAAGTTTTCAATGTGCTGCTTCAATTGTTGGATGACGGGCGCCTTACCGACGGGCAAGGGCGAACAGTAGATTTTCGCAATGTCGTTGTCATTATGACGAGCAATTTAGGGAATGAGCTTTGGTTCACGAACGGTAATCGTCAACCTCAGCATACCGTAAGCCGCGACCAGATCAACCGTGTTCTGCAAGCTCATTTTAGGCCAGAATTTTTAAACCGTATTGACGAAGTGGTTATCTTCCATCCGTTGGATCGAGAGGATTTGGTGAAAATCGTAGATATCCAATTAAAGCGCTTAGCCTCACTGCTTGAGGAGAAAGGGTACAAGCTTCAGGTTAACCAACCTGCAAAAGAATACCTTGCGGAAGTCGGCTATGATCCGGATTATGGTGCAAGACCACTGAAACGCGCGATCCAACGTGAAGTACAGGATGTGTTAGCATTAGCCATCCTATCAGGTAAATTCCATCCCGGCGATACGATTGTAATTGACCGCGGTGCAGATGGATTAGTGATGAATAAGTTAAGTGCGTAACCGTTCGCGAATTTTCAGTACCTGACGCCGCAAGCGGTCATCGCGTTCTAGGGCTTCGGATACTTTATCACAGCCGTACATAATGGTTGTATGATCCCTGCCGCCCATAAATTCACCAATTTGAGGCAACGACAGTCCCGCGTCTTCACGCAGCAAAAACATAGCAATTTGACGCGGGACTGCTGCTTGCCGCGAACGATCACGTTCTAAAAGGCGGTCTATAGGTACACCGAATGTTTCAGCAACAGTACTGAGAATGCGCTGTGGATCAAGCTGAGTGCGCGTAGGAACCATATCAGCGAGAAGGGAATCGATGAGTTGAGCGGTAAGAGGTTTACCGCTGATGCGGGCGTGGGCGGTAACTCGCGTTAGTGCACCTTCTAATTCGCGAATGTTGGATTGTACCCTTTGAGCGATCAGCCGGATGTATTCTTCTTCAATAAGCAGCCCAGCTTGTTCGGCTTTGTAGCGCAATATGGCTACTCGCGTTTCAAAGTCTGGTGGTTGAATATCCGCAATTAAGCCACCCTCAAAACGCGAGCGTAAGCGATCCTCTAAGGTAACCAAGGCTTTGGGAGGCCGATCGGATGTAATGACAATCTGCTTGTCTTGACCATGCAATGTGTTGAAAGTATGAAAAAATTCTCCTTGAGTTTCTTCTTTTCCAGCAATGAATTGAATATCATCAATCAACAGAACGTCGGTCTGGCGGTATTTTTCTCGAAAAGCTTGAGGTTTATGCATTCTCAACGAATCGATAAAATCATTGGTAAATTCTTCGGATGAGACGTATAGGACGTTGAGATTGCTCTGACGGCAATAATTTCCAATTGCGTTGAGCAGGTGTGTTTTGCCTAGTCCTACACCTCCATATAGGAATAACGGATTATATGCTTTGGCTGGGCTTTCAGCCACTGCCAAACAAGCTGCATGTGCCATGCGGTTGCTTGCCCCAACAACAAAATTTTCAAAAGTATAACGTTCACGTAAGTTTCCACCACAAGTGCTAGATTTTTGCATCATTTGAGGTGGTTGTTCCGGCACATTCAACTGCGGGTTAAGTTCAATTGTCTCTTCTTCAATAATAGGATGCCAAACAATAAAGCGCACTTTTACGGTGCGGTTTAGCAATCCAGTCATACTTCGCGAAATAGTGCTAGATAACCTCTCTGTAAGCCAATCACGAGCATAGGCGTTTTTTACGCCGATGATAACTTCTCCATCTTCATAAGAAATGAGTTCCGCATTTTTAACCCAAGTATCATAATTAGCTTTGCTCATTTCTATTCTTAATTGTCCGAGTGTGGCTTGCCAAGCTTGTTCAACACGCATCTTATCATTTCCTCCGAAAAAGCTATGTTGCACTTTTTGTGCCTAATGATAGCGGTCTTTTTAAGACCAAAAACATTCCATGCAGCAAAAATGGACTACATGCAGTATTAAAAAACCTCTGCGTTATTGTCAAAAGCTACAATTTAAAAAATAAAGTCAACCAACCCCGATAATATTCTCGTAAGTCGCATCCAAATTCCCCCCTGCAGAACTGGAATATACGTATATCGTAAGTTGATTTTAACAGAATGAAGGGGATTTAATCAACATTCTGGCTTACGCAAACTTAAAAATTCAACAACTTTAAGGTTTTATTGAGAAAGATACTAATTTGGGTATTGACAAAATAGAATATATGTTCTATAATGCGATATAGAATAATTGTTCTATAATTTATAAGGAGGCATAAAATGAACATCAGTACACCCATGATTTTTCAGCGTGTTAGTTTGCCGAAATCGGCTATTTTTGGCACGATCATGTTGCTAGCTCTGATTGCTTTTGAGCTTTTCAACTACAGCACAACCGTATTTGCCTTAACAGACTTGTTAGGCGATTTGCATATTATTGGCATATCATGGTCAACCATTTTGGCTATAGCCTTTTGCGGAATTGACTTTGCAGGGATTGCGCGTCTTTTCTCCCCTCTTGTACGAGGAGAAGAGAAGGTTGAATCGTGGTATTTATTCGGAGCATGGCTTCTAGCTGCTTCCATGAATGCTGTGCTTACTTGGTGGGGAGTTACTTTGGCAATTCTAAATCATGAGACAATGGGTACAGAACTTATTGATCGCGGCACGATGCTCACCATTGTTCCTGTCTTTGTGGCTGTGCTTATTTGGTTAATCCGCGTGTTGATAATCGGTTCTTTTACCTCTTCTTCTGAGCAGTGGTTTAGCGAGCTAAAGAATCGCCCTATGAAATCTCTGCGTTGATTTCTCCTTTTATGTATCTAGGCTTCTAACCTATCTGAGGATGGCAAACCTATGAATGACAAAAAGGCTCAAAAAAGATGGCGATCGTATTACTATAAACCGCAAGAAGAAAATATTGAAGAAGTTGAAGTTGTTATTCATCAACCTCTGTTTATTCCTTTCTTGGTGGTTGTTATCAGTGGGTTGTTGGCTTTTATCGCTATAAAGAGTATTGCTCCGATTGCCGATCGTCTTGCTACCTCACAAATCAAGATGAGTGCTGTTGAAGAGAATACCGCTGAGAAAACAATAGGTGAAGGACAAATTGCGAGCTTTTTTTCGCCAGAAGTAAAATATTGGCAGCCTCACATTATTAAGTGGGCGAGGCAATATCAGCTAGATGCTAATCTGATTGCAACGGTAATGCAAATAGAGTCCTGCGGAAATGCTGCTGCTGTTTCTCATGCTGGTGCAATGGGTTTGTTTCAAGTTATGCCCTTCCATTTTATGCCAGGAGAGAATGCGTTTGATCCTGCAATAAATGCAAAAAGGGGATTAGAGTATTTGCGTAAAGCCTATCAAACAGTTCAAGGAGATATTCGTACTACGCTGGCAAGTTACAACGGTGGTATTCAAGGAGCAAGCCAACCAGAGGCAGCGTGGTCAGATCAAATGCATCGGTATGTAAAGTGGGGAATGGGCATTTACCAAGATGCATTGGCTGGAAAACAGGAAAGTGAAACTTTAGAGGAATGGTTTGCAGCTGGAGGTTCTCTATTATGCGAGCAAGCTCGCCAACAACTGATGACTATAGAAGGAGGGGAGGCATATTTCTTTAATTCCCCTTAAAAGAATAATTTTGCCTAGGCTGCCGCTTCACAAGCTGAATCTTTCAACAGCGGCAGCCAAACGGTGAAAGTTGACCCTTCACCTTCTTTTGATTGTACTTCAATTCGTCCTCCATGGTGATGAACGATCCAGTAAGCAATCGAGAGCCCTAACCCGAACCCTTTTGAACCAGAGGAGCGAGTGCGAGATTTTTCAGCTCGGTAAAATCTCTCAAAAATGTGAGGGATATCTTCTGGTGGGATTCCTTGACCTTCATCTCTTACTGATACGCAGGCATAATCCCCCTCTTTTTTCATGCTAATTTCAATTGTACCGCCTTCGTGAGAGTAGTTGATGGCATTGCTAATAAGATTAACCCATACTTGTTTCAATCGGTCGCGATCTCCGCAAACCAGCAGTTGATCAAATTCACCAATTTTGAACTTCACTCGATCGGCAGAAAGCACTTTTAGTTGTTGAATGATTTCAAGTATTAAGGGATCTAACTCAACGGCTTTTTTATCTAAATGCATTTGTCCTGCTTCTGCTTGAGCTAATATTAATAAACTGCTGACCAATCTCGTTAACCTGTCTGCCTCACTCTCAATGCTGTCAAGGGCTTCTTGATCTACGACGTTCATACGTCGCATTAAACTAACATTGCCCTTGATAACGGTTAAAGGTGTCCGCAGCTCATGCCCTACATCGGCAAGAAAACGATTTTGGGTTTGAAATAGGCGTTCTAGCCGTTGTAAAGTTTGGTTAAAGGCTGTGATAAGCTTCCCAATTTCATCATTTTCTGATATACCGTGAATAGGTATGCGCCGAGAAAGGTCATCGGCTTGGGTGATTTGCAGAGCAATTTCGGTTACTAAATTAAGCGGCATTAGTGCCTGATGAGTTGTGTACCACGCGGCAAGTGCTGTTAGGAACATAGCCCCTGTCAGCCCGACGAATAAGATCCACAATAGTTTCTGCAGGGTAGAATCGATTAACGATAGATCTGCAGCTACTTGTAGTGTCCCAAGATCGGTATCTGCAATATACAAAGGTACCGTTAATACCCTAAAATGTTTATTTCCGAAAAAGGAGTTATTGAATACTGGAATTGTAGAACGGTAGTTAACCGGATCTAGTGGGGTATCAATTAATTCTAAAGAAGGCCATGCTTGGCGAAGTTTTCCATCTTTACCCCAGAATTGATAATAATAAGCACCACTGCCACTTTTACTTTCTGTAGAAAACGATAACCCGCCGGTGCCGCCGATAATTTTCTGGTAATAAGGTAAAGCACTCTGATACGCTTCAATGAGATTTTGATCTATTTGGCTGTAAAGCGTGTAATAAACACTATGGTAAAAAATTACTCCTAGGAGGAGAAAAATTCCTCCTACTAAGAGGGTGAAAAGTAATGTTAATCGCGTCCGCAGGGACATTAATCAGGCTCTCTGAGTACGTAACCCATACCGCGTACAGTATGGATTAATCGTCGTTCCCCTTCAGCTTCTAATTTTTGGCGTAAATAGCGGATATATACTTCAATGATGTTGCTTTCACCGCCAAAGTCGTAGCCCCAGACTTGATCGAAGATCATTTCTCGACTGAGGACTTGCCGGGGATGACGAAGGAAGAGCTCTAAAAGCTCATATTCTTTGGCAGTCAATGGGATAACCCGATTATTCCGCATTGCTTGACGTGTGCCTGTATCCAGGGAAATGTCGGCGTAGCTTAATATTTGAGGTTGAGTTGGTTGGGCACGCCGCAGCAAAGCTCGGATACGCGCCAGCAGTTCATCCAGTTCAAAGGGTTTGGTCATATAATCGTCTGCACCCATATCCAAACCCAAAATCCGATCATTAACAGTATCTTTAGCAGTTAAGATAATGACAGGTGTGTTACCTCCCGCTCGCAGGCGGCGGCAGACTTCAAGTCCATCAATGCCAGGTAGCATTAAATCTAAAACAACTAAGTCGGGAGGTGAATTTCTAGCAAGGGTTAACCCACTTTGTCCATCGGTAGCTGTTTCAACCTGATATCCTTCGTATGCTAACCCGCGTTTGATAAATTTTAATATTTCTTCATCATCTTCAATTACTAAAATTTTTGCACTCATAGTAGCTCTCCAGGTTAAATTGAGTACATCCTCAATAATATTATCATACCATAGAGAATGATTTCATGACAAGATTAAATTTGATGTTGGATTAACATAATATGTTTTTAATATTATGAGGATAAATTATTGATCTTCTTCGTCAAGACGCAGCTTGAGGTAAGATTGATAACGTCGAGGGTGAATTTCTCCGCTTTCCACTGCAGCTCGGATTGCACAACCCGGTTCATCAATGTGACTGCAGTCCTTATACACACAATCGGCAACTCGGGTACGCATTTCAGGAAAATACCCATCGAGTTCTTCAGGTTGAATATCCCAAAGGGCTAGAGCTTTTAAACCTGGGGTATCCGCAATATAACCACCGGCGGATAAAGGGAATAATTGGCGTTCTACGGTGGTGTGTTTGCCTTTTTGAGTAGCATGACTAATTTCGGAAACTGCTTGCCCCAAATCGGGTTGAATGGCATTGAGTAAACTGGATTTTCCAACCCCCGATGGACCAACAAAAACAGAAATTTTATGAATAAGAGCACTTTTTAGCTGATTTATACCAACCCCTGTTTTTGTTGAGGTGTAGATAACAGAATAACCGATGTCGCGATAAACAGAAAACATGTCGTCTATTTCAGCATGGGGTATCAAGTCCACTTTGTTGACAACAAGCAGAGGAGCAATATCCTGTTTTTCTGCGATCACAAGAAAACGATCAATCATTCCGAAACGAGGGGCTGGCTGAGTACAGGCAAAAACCAAGACCATTTGATCCGGATTGGCAATAATGATTTGTTGATATTCCCCTTTAGGTGTTGGGGCAAGCCGCGAAAGCATCCGTTGTCTTTCTTCAATTTCTTCAATAATGCCTTTTCCTTTCAAGGGAAAATCATTCATCGTTTGGGCAGGTGCTTCCTTTAATGGAGTAAATTTAACCCAATCACCAATCGCAGCAATATCGCCTAGCCGAGGTCCGCGCTTAAGCCGGCCGCGTAAATGACAGAGATAATAACCTTCATCAGTTTTTACTGTATAAAATCCTGATTTAGCTTGAATGATCAATCCTCGCATCATTGCTGTGGTTCTGTAGGAACAAGAGAGGTGGGCGTTGGCAATACGCCAATCGAGACTTCCCAATGGAATGGGTTGCGGCCACCTTTAAAGTACAAATCCACTAAAGCGCGAAAGATAGGGGCTGCATATTCAGAGCCTTCTCCTTCATTTTCGACAATGACTGCTGCGGCGATATCAGGCTTTTTGGGGTCGTTGGCATAGGTATAGCCGGCAAACCAAGCATGAGATTTATTAGGAGGATCTTGGGCTGTGCCCGTTTTTCCTGCGACGGGCATGGTGCTCATGAAGGATCTCCATGCGGTACCGCGCCGATTGCGTACTACATCCTTCATTGCTTCTTGAATAACCTGTAGGTTTTCATATTTCACAGGCAATTTACCTACTGCTTCGGGTTTAAATTCATATAGAATTTCTCCATCAGCCGCCTCGACTTTCTCAATCATTTGAGGTTTGTATAAAGTGCCCCCATTGCCCACGGCAGCCACAAAAGCGGCAACTTGGAGTGGTGTTACCAATGTTTGCCCTTGACCAATGGCATTGTTGACGGCGTCCACTTCAGTTGCAGGGTCGGTAATATTGCCTGCTTCTTCTTCGGTGGGTGATATGCCGATTATTCCAGTCTTTTTGCCTAGCCCAAAACCGCGTGCCATATTGGCAATGTCTTTTGTATGTCCTTGGCGGTAAAGGTCTAACCCAATGTGCCAGAAAAAGGGGTTGCATGAACGCATCAACCCTTCTGGCAGAGTAAGGACTCCGCTAGGGGGTGTATCTTCCCCGCGCTGAACATGATCCCATGTCCAGTCGTTCAGTTTTAGCCCAGGCAGTTCTTCAAAAAAGTAGCCGCAATCGTACTGGGTTTCAGGAGTATATAAGCCGCTTTCAAGTGCAGCTGCCATAGTGATGATTTTAAAAACTGACCCAAGAGGGTATTGTCCCATTGTGGCGCGATTCATCAATGGTGTATAGGCATCTTGATAGATCTTGTTCAGCAGAAAAGTGCTGTTGTAATTGGTAGGCTCAAATGCGTTGGGATCAAAGCCGGGTGAAGAAGCCATAGCTAAGATACGACCACTGTCGCGTTCCATAACCACTAGTGCACCGCGAAAACCGTTTAGGGTGCGTTGTGCCTTTAATTGATAATCTTTAAGAAAAGTGGTGTAAATGGAAGCGGAAGCAGAAGGCTCCGCACTGGCAATTTTGGTGATAACTTTGCCTTCCGGGTTAGCGACATAGAGCGTTCCACCGCGTTTGCCGGCAAGATAATCTTCTCCCCACAATTCAATTCCAGCTCTTCCTACTTTTTGATCAATCCGATATCCTTTGCGGCGATACTTATCAGCTTCTTCTGCTTGAATAGAGGAAATGTAACCCACCGCATGTTGAGCAACACCGCCTAAATCATAATACCGTCCGCTGAATTCAACCGCAACTGCACCATCAAAAGAGGTAAAGCCGCGATAATTTGCGTTCGTGCGCACCTCTCCCAATCCTAAATACCAGCCATTTTGGTAGTACTTTTGCAATGTTGGGAGCATTAAGTTGGGTTCCAAATCTGGTCTTTGTCCTAAAGCATTCCACGCACTTTGCAAAATATCGAACATATAATCCGGCCCTACCTTGTTGGCTTCAATGCCTAAAGCAACAGCATCTGCTTGAGAGGCAAGCACATCACCTTCACGATCGAAGATATTGCCTCTTGCGGGCACTTTATAATCCATCCAAAGTTTATTGCCGCCGGCTAGCTCCGGCAGCATTAATGCTTCATCCCATTGAATGCGCCAACCACCATCCTCCAAACTTAACTTCATCGTCGTTGTACGCTGAATATCCTTTATTAAAACTCCGGATAACTGCAAATTGTAAGCTACCTGCGCGCTGCGCGGATTAACCAACGATGAAAGGATTTCATAATTGATATTTTCCAAAGAGAGTTCATTGGCAATGTTCACATAGCGCCCGTAAAAGGTGTCATAGCTTAAAGCGTCGCGGCTAACTTGGGTAAGCATGGCATACATCGTTTCATAGTCATCGTTTCGCCATGCGTCAAGGTAAGCGCGTACGGCAGCTTCAACATCTGGAACAGCGGTAATGCGTACATTTGGAGTTGGAAGTGATGCAGTACTATTTCCCCCAGCGATGGAGGGGAGAAGTGTTGCTGTAGGAGGAAGAGTTTTGTCTTCAGGAACGTTCTTTTTTGCGCAGCTGTTTAGAAGAGAGAATACAGCTATCAACGCTGCACTCAGGAACAGGACATAAGCAAGTTTTTGTTTCATGATTTAATTTGCCTCATTTCTTTCGTCAAAGTACCAAATGTTTTGACAGCAGTGGGCGCGCTGATGATCTTCAAGTATTTTATTAAGACAGCAATTGTTGAAATCTTCGTTGGGTTGTTGCGGCTTAATATTGTGTTGAAGGAGTATAGGTGCTAAGTAGCACATGGGCAACCCAATGATATTGGCATAGCACCCTTTTATGCTGGAAACCGGATGAAAAGCAGTGTTTTGGATGGCGTAAGCTCCGGCTTTGTCGCGGGCATCTCCACTGGCCACATATTGAATATTTTCTTCATCACTATAATCCCTCATAACCACTTCTGACAAACAACTCTCTTCGATGATTTCCGGTTTATTAAACTGTTCAGTTGGTTTTTTCATTATCAATACTGCAATTGCGCTATAGACATGATGTATGCGTGCTCTAAGTCGAGTCAACATAATCACTGCTTCAGCGTCGTCTCTGGGTTTGCCTAAAATTGAATTGCCATCAACCACGATCGTATCTGCACCGATGACACAGAAAGGTGTTGATAGCTGTTGAGATAATAAACTCTGCGTCGCAGTCCATGCTTTTTCCCGCGCCATCCGTTTAACATACTCAATAGGTTGTTCATCCTCATGTGGTGTCTCATCAATATCGGCATTGATGCTCTCAAATTGCCAGCCTGCCTGAGTAAGCAGTTGGCGCCGGCGCGGTGAACGTGAAGCGAGAAATAATCTTGGTTGGTTATGGCGAGTCATTAGCCATAATTTTAACACAAATTTGATGGGTTGTTGTACAATGGTAAATGCAAGCTTATTTAATGGTCAGGAGTCTTGAATGAAATTATTACAAGATCGTATCCACAAAGAAGGTAAAAATTTAGGAAATGGTATATTAAAGGTGGATGGTTTTATCAACCATCAAGTAGATCCGGTATTGATGGACGCATGCGGCCGTGAGCTTGCCCATCGGTTTAAGGATGTTGGCGCTACAAAAGTTTTGACAGCAGAAATATCCGGCATTGCTCCGGCTTTGATGACAGCAATGTACCTCAATTTGCCTGTAGTGTATGCGCGTAAACACAAGCCCATAACTATGCCGGATCAGGTCTTTCTTACTCTTGCTCCTTCCCATACAAAGGGAAGAAATGTGGAATTGATTGTTTCACCAGAATATCTGCGTCAGGGTGAACGCGTACTGATTATTGATGACTTCTTAGCTAGTGGTGCAACCATCTTGGGCTTAGTGCGCCTAGCCCAAACCGCTGGTGCTACCATTGTAGGGATTGGGGCTCTAGTTGAAAAAATATTTGAAGAAGGTCGAAAAAATTTGGAACACCTCAATGTGCCTATAGAAGCACTGGTTCGCATTCAGTCTATGATGGGTGATCAGATCATCTTCAAAGAAGAACAGATGGATTTTTACGACTTATTGCATTCATCTTAATTTGTATTAAAGGAATGCTATGCACAGCATTGCGATTTTAGATTATGGCTCTCAGTATGCGCAGTTAATTGCTCGCCGGGTGCGGGAGGCTCATTGTTATTGTGAACTTTTTCCGTGGGATAGTCCGGCAGAACGTGTGCTTTCTATTGAACCTAAGGGGTTTATTTTATCTGGCGCGCCCCATTCGGTTTATGAGGTGTCTGCTCCTTTTATCCCTGAGTATATCTTTCAGTCAAAATTACCCATTTTAGGTATTTGCTATGGCATGCAGATGTTGGCACATCAGTTGGGCGGTAAAGTTACAGCAGCTGCTGCCCGTGAATATGGCTTTGCTCAGATTGAACGGATTATACCTAACCCACTGCTTCCCTTTGATCATCAGCAAGTATGGATGTCTCATGGAGATCGTATTGAAGAAGTGCCACAAGGCTTTGTTGTGTTAGCTCGCAGCCAAAACTCACCCATTGCAGCGATGGGTGATCTTTCTCGTGCCTATTACGGGGTACAATTTCATCCTGAAGTACATCATACCCAAGATGGGCGGGAAATCCTTCGCCGCTTTATTGAAGATATCTGCGGCATTGATCCCTCGTGGACTCCTCAATCAATTATTCAACACAGCATTCAGTCAATTCAAGCTCAAGTAGATTTTACCGATGGAAAGTCGCCTCATGTTTTAGCTGCCGTAAGTGGCGGGGTGGATTCAACCGTTGCCGCTGCATTAACCAGCAAGGCGATCGGAGATGAGTTGGTGGCAGTGTTTGTGGATACTGGTTTGCTGCGTTCCAATGAGCGTCAGCAAGTAGAGGAGGCATTAGGTGAGCATTTAGGAGTAAAAATTATTGTCCGTGATGCAAGCCAACAGTTCCTTCAAGCATTACGTGGAGTAGTTTCCCCTGAAGAGAAGCGGCGGATTATTGGCGCACTGTTTATCCAAGTATTTGAAGAGGAAGCTAAGAAATTAGGCAGCCCTCCTTATTTAGTTCAGGGGACAATTTATCCTGATGTAGTAGAATCCAGCGCGCCGGATAGAAATAAAGCTGCCCGAATTAAAACACACCATAATGTCGGTGGTCTGCCTTCAGACATGCGGTTTAAGCTTATTGAGCCGTTGCGCTATATGTTTAAAGATGAGGTGCGTCTTGTCGGTGAAGCGCTTGGGCTTCCATCTGCATTAGTATGGCGTCAGCCCTTCCCCGGACCAGGACTTGCGGTAAGATGTTTGGGTGAGGTTACCCCCACACGCTTAGCGGTACTGCGGCAAGCGGATGCTATCTTTATGGAAGAACTGCATAAAGCAAATCTTGATTCACTTTCGTATGAAAACGATGTTGTGCTAGGCACATCGCAAGCTTTTGTTGTTTTGCTTCCGTTGCGTACCGTAGGTGTGATGGGCGATCAGCGTACCTATCAAGAAGTGGTTGCTCTCCGGGCAGTAACAAGTGATGATTTTATGACTGCTGATTGGGCACGTTTGCCCTATGATTTTTTGGCAAACGTTGCAAATCGAATTGTGAATGAAGTAGAAGGCGTCAACCGCGTTGTTTATGATATTACCAGCAAACCACCGGCTACAATTGAGTGGGAGTAAATTATCACGGTTTTAGGTTAATGAATGATATAGTATAATGAATATACTGCACGATTATGCTGTTGGGGATATTGTAAAACTGCGCAAACCTCATCCTTGTGGAGGGGATGAGTGGGTTGTTACTCGCTTAGGTGCAGATATCGGTTTGGAATGTTTAACCTGTAAACGGCGTATTCTGTTGCCGCGAAGAGAGTTAAACCGAAGAATTAAACAGATACGACGCTTAAATGAAGTTGAGCGGAGAGAACCATGAAACCATATCATTTTTTATTTTTGTTCTCGGATACAGGGGGAGGGCATCGCAGTGCCGCAGAAGCGATTATTGAGGCGCTGAACTTGGAATTTGATGGGCAAGTAACTACTGAGATGGTAGATGTATTCAAACAATATGCCCCACATCCCATTAATCGCGCGCCTAAGGTGTATCCTATGATGGTGCGCATTCCGGAGTTGTGGGGTTTGGGTTATCACCTAAGCAATGGCAAGCGACGAGTTGGTTTTATTAATGCTAGTCTCTGGCCCTATGTTCGCCGTTCGATGTGCAATCTTGTTGCTAGACATCCTAGTGATATTATCGTTTCAGTTCATCCTTTGGTGAATGAACCGATGCTGCGGGCTTTGCGCCAGAGGCGTGTTCCTTATGTTACAGTCGTTACGGATCTGGTTACTGCACATGCTTTTTGGTATAACCCAAAGATTGACCTCACGATTGTTCCAACTGAAGAGGCGCGTCAGTTGGCTTTAAATTATGGACTTGATCCAGCAAAAGTGATCGTGATCGGCTTGCCTGTTGCGGAACGGTTTTGCCAACCTCATATGGATAAAACTGAGGCGCGCCAACAATTGGGTTTGCCGCTTGAGCGGCCTCTGGTGCTGTTGGTCGGCGGGGGAGATGGTATGGGCCCTATAGAACCAACCGCGCGAGCAATAGCAGAAGCACAGCTGCCAATCAATTTGGTTATTATTACCGGCAGAAATGTCAAACTTAAAGAAAGATTGGAAAGCTATCGTTGGGAGATTCCAACTTTCATCTATGGTTTCGTGCGCCAAATGCCGCTGTTTATGCGGGCAGCGGATGTTTTAGTAACAAAGGCCGGACCGGGAACAATTTGTGAAGCACTGAACGCGGGTTTGCCAATGGCTTTATATAGCCGCTTGCCCGGCCAAGAAGAAGGAAATATAGATTACGTATGTAAAAACGGCGCCGGCGTTTGGGCACCGCACCCTGAAAGCATTGTAGCTGCATTGCGGAATTGGGTGGAGAACCCAGCTTTGTATGCCCAAGCAGTAGAAGCTTGCCATCGGATGGCGCGTCCTCAAGCTGCTCGGCAAATTGCTCGCATATTGTTTGAAATATGTGAGCAATCCGAAAAGGCGTTATGTGCTCAATCAATATCACCCAATACGTAATCTGGCTGATCTTGCTGGGTGGTGTAGGTTTAACAAGCTGCCATCTTCCTCGAGAGACTCTGACGGAATTAAATTTGGCTTTATGTACGCCAACCTCTATTACTACCAATGAGGGTGAAAGAAAAACAAGATCAACTCCTGAATCATCCGCTTCTACGTCAATTAAAGAAACTGACGAACCAGCATGGCTGCCAACGCTAACTCCACTTTCAGCAACTCAGCCTGCTTTTGCCGAAAATGATGTTCAGCCATGGCATGATTTTGTTCAAGGCAACAGTGGGTGTGTAAACCAAGCTGCGCCAGGCCGTCCGATTGATGTCAACCTGCCGGATGATACGATAATCGAGCCGGGACAGGAATTTACAAAGATTTGGCGGCTTGTCAATAGTGGTACATGCACTTGGACTCCAGCCTATGAAGTCTTTTGGCTTTGGGGAGAAAAAATGGGCGCTGCGGATGCTTACCCTCTGGCGCGTACGGTATCTCCAGGCGAGGAAATTGATATTTCTATAAGTTTTATTGCTCCCTCAACGCCAGGTGAATATCAAAGCAATTGGAAGCTGCGAACTCCAGAAGGCAAAGTATTCGGCATTGGTAGTGGGGATGGGCTTTATTTTTATGTGAGAATTGTTGTAGCAGGTAATCGCGAAACAGGAGAAACGTCTGAACAAAGCCCCATCGTTGATGCAACTTCTATCACACCGACCCCTTTGGTTGGCGAGCCAACTCGGTTGTTGCCAGGTGATCGAATTGATTTGGATACTAATCAACTTAACCCTTCACAAAGTGCCGATGTTATTCTTACGCTAAGCAAACCACATCTGTTGGTCTCTTTTGGAGGAGTATATCTAAGCATATTTGGAGAGAACGAACCCAGCCAAACGAACTGCTTGTCTGCCGAACCAAGCAAGGTGGCTATTGATGTCAACAGCTTAGCTGAGGGTACGTATCTATGTTATCTTACTGATCAAGGGCGGTCAGGTTGGATAAAAATCGTCCGCTATTGGGCATTTCAAAATCGAGCGATACTTAATATAATGACCTATACATTTCCATCGTCTTAATTATGGGTACACTATATTTGGTTGCTACACCAATTGGAAATTTGGAAGATATAAGCCTGCGCGCTCTGCGTATTTTGCGAGAAGTAAACCTAATTGCTGCTGAAGATACGCGTCGCACTCGCAAACTGCTTTCACACTATGATATTCATACTCCGTTGATCAGTTTTTATGAACCTCGCCAAAAGGAGAAAATTCCTTATCTGCTTAGTGTTCTTCAAGAAGGGGACGTGGCTTTAGTCTCGGATGCAGGAACACCGATCATAAATGACCCCGGTTATGAACTTGTTTGTGCTGCCTTAGCTGAGCATTTTCCAGTATCCCCAATTCCAGGCCCTTGTGCTCCTATTGCTGCACTTATTGCTTCGGGTTTGGCGGCGGATTCTTTTTTATATTTGGGATATTTGCCGCGAAAGACAGCATTACGAATACAATTATTGCAAGAAGTTGCTAATTATCCTTATACATTGGTGTTTCTTGAAACTCCGCAGCGGCTGCTTTCATCTTTGAAAACAATGCAGGAAGTTCTAGGTAATCGCAGAATCACCATTGCACGGGAAATAACTAAGTTGTATGAAGAGTTTTTTTACGGATCATTGGAGGAAGCTCGCACTCATTTTACAGAACAAACAGTGCGGGGTGAATTTACCTTAGTTGTTGCTGGCAATAGTCAGCGGTTGTTGAATGAAACCCCTGCGGAAGAGAGACAAGATGATCAAGTATGGTCTTCTGAGAAAGTACTGACAGCATTGAAACAATTATCATTGCAAGGTTTGTCTCTTTCCCAGGCAGCAAAACGGCTCGCGCCTTCTTCTGGCTGGGCAAGAAAAGATATATACCGTTTGGCATTTGCAGATAGAAATAAACAAGAAGATGATGAGGTGAAATAATGAATCTAGATGACATTACAGCATTTTCAAAAATTGATACAAGCAATATGATAGAGCTTATAGATAGCTTGCCGCAGCAATTATTGGATGCTTGGCAGGCAGGTAAAGATTTTCCCTTGCCACATTGGCAAAATGTTCGTCAAGTGCTTATTTGCGGATTGGGGGGATCAGCGATTGCGGCTGATTTGTTAACTGCTTGGTTGGAACCGCAATGCAAGGTGCCAATCTTTGTCTATCGCAATTATGAGCTACCCACTTGGGCAAGCGGCGAAGATACACTGGTAATTGCTTCTTCACATTCAGGGAATACAGAGGAGGTGCTTACATCCTTTCAACGCGCCATTGACAAACGTTGCCGCGTTATCGCGTTGACTAGAGGAGGAGAATTGGCGCGTCTAGCACATCAGAAGGATATTCCAGTCTGGGTTATCCATCATCCGGGTCCTCCACGCGCTGCGGTTGGTTATTCTTTTGGACTGCTGTTGTCAATGGTAGCACGCCTACATTTGATCAATGATCCTTCAGCAGAAGTGGAAGTAGCAGTTGAAGCAATGCGCCAACAGCAGCAATGGCTAAAACCTGCTGTTCCGTTAGCTCAAAATCCAGCCAAAAGACTGGCAGGGCAGCTAATGAATCGTTGGGTGGTGTTTTTGGCAGCAGATTTTCTAGCACCTGTCGCGCGGCGCTGGAAAGGGCAGGTTAACGAACTTGCAAAAGCATGGGCTGAATTTGAGGTGCTGCCTGAAGCTGACCATAACACCTTAGCCGGCTTACTTCACCCCGAAAATAATCTTTCTCATTTCATGGCTGTCTTTTTACGTTCATCTTTGTATCATCAACGCAACGTGTTGCGAACCGATTTAACCAAGCAGGCTTTTCTCTGTGAAGGGTTGAACATTGATTTCTATGAACCGCGCGGCAGCGCTGCATTGACTCAGCAATGGGTTGCTCTCCACTTTGGGGATTATTTAGCTTATTATCTGGCTATGCTATATGAAGTGGATCCTACACCGATTGATGCACTTGAAGAGTTTAAACGTTCGCTGCAAGAAGCGTAACCTTTATGGATAGATTCCTTGATAAATGTTATTTTCGCTGAATTCTTGAAACCTTCACAAAATCTTCATGATTTACACATAAAGCACTCACAACTGTATTTTATAGTATAGGCTATAAACTAAAAAATACGTTTGGAGGATCTACTATGAGTACAATTAGTAAACTTATCGTTATTTTAATTCTAGCAGTGTTAGTCATGCAGGTAGTTATGCCTGTCTATGCAGCGGCGGATGAAGGTTCGGGTGCGTTCCGAGGACCAGGACGACCAACGATCGGCGGAAATAACAACTCTTCAACTTACGGCCAAGGTGGTTATGGGTATAGAAACAATCCCAATCCCGTTTGTCCGACTGGTCCGGGAACCTGCGGTACGCCGTTATGTCCTACAGGTCTGGGAACTTGTGGGACGCCTTTGTGTCCCACAGGACGAGGCACTTGCTGTACCCGCTAAGGCTGTACGAGCGATTCGTCCACATTCAAGTTAACAGTTCACGTCAACCTGCCCACTGTCTTATGAAAATCAGAAAGACAGTGGGCAAGCTTTTTATGTTATAATCACTTTTCGTGAAAAACCAATAAAGCTTAAGGAGCAGCCTTTCTATGAACATTGGAGTTTTGTACTCACGAGTTCGAGTGGAAGAAAAATTATTGTTTGAAGAATTTGAACGGCGAAATATTGCTTATGAAAAAATAGATATCCGCGAAGCCATTTTCGATCTACATAAGATGGAAGAATGGGAAAAGTATGATGTGGTTCTAGAGCGCTGCATCAGCCATTCTCAGGCGCTTTCAGCTTTGCAATTATTATGTCAGGCAGGGATTAAATGTGTGAATGATTCAAAGGTGGCTCAAATTTGCGGTGATAAACAGCAAACGACCTCGGCGCTTATCGCCGCAGGAGTACCTACGCCGCGGGTTTGTATTGCTTACACACCCGAATCTGCTTTGCAAGCCATTGAACAAATGGGTTATCCTGTTGTTTTAAAACCAGCTGTTGGTTCATGGGGGCGTTTATTAGCGCGGGTGGATAGCCGCGATGCAGCAGAAGCAATTATTGAACATAAAGTAACTTTAGGTTCTTATCATCATTCCATTTTTTATATTCAGGAATATATTGAAAAGCCGGGCAGAGATATCCGTACTTTTGTGGTTGGGGATGAAGTCATTTGCGGTATTACCCGCTCCTCTGATCATTGGATCACGAATACTGCTCGGGGCGGTAAAGCTGACAATTATCCCTTGAACGACCGAGCGGTTGAGTTGTCATTGGCGGCTGCGCGAGCTGTTGGCGGAGGTATTGTTGCCATTGATCTCTTAGAAACCATGCAGGGAGAATTGTTGGTCAACGAAGTGAATTACACGATGGAATTTCGCAACAGTATTGATACTACTGGAGTAAACATTCCCCAGAAGATTGTGGATTACGTTATTAAAGTTGCTCAGTAAGCTTAGTCTGCGTGAATATTGTGGACGTTCTATTAGATAATACGCGTGCATATATCTTAGACCTTGATGGAACGACCTATTTAGGTAATCAACTCATTGAGGGCGCCCGGACGTTTATTGACTTATTACAAGAGCAGGGTATTGGTTTTTTGTTCTTGACTAATAATTCATCAAAACATCCGCGTCAGTATTTGGAAAAGTTATTTCACTTGGGCATAAGTGTACCGATTGAGAAAATATTCACCTCTGGTATGGCAGCAGCATTTTTTTTAAAAAAAAAGCGGGAAAGTCATGGCTGGCAGAGACTTTTTGTATTGGGCACAACCGAGTTAGAAGAAGTGTTCTTGGAGAATGGCTTTGAAATCGATCCTACAAACCCTCAAGTGGTTATCCTTGGGTTTGATACGACATTAACATACGGAAAGTTATGGAAGTTTTGCTCATTTGTTCGGGAGGGATTGCCATACTTGGCAACCCATGCTGACATCAATTGTCCTATACCTGGAGGCTATATGCCAGATGCCGGCGCTCTAATTGCTTTGGTAAAAGCCTCAACTGGACGCGAACCAGATGTTGTAATCGGAAAGCCTAATCGCATTATAATTGAAATGGCTGCTCAGCGTTTAGGTATGCCAATTTCTTCTCTAGTAATGGTCGGTGACCGCCTTTATACCGATATTGCGTTAGGTGCAAGCAGTGGCATAACCACAGTTTTAGTGCTTAGTGGTGAAACGCAATTGAAAGATTTAGCTCATTCTCCTTATCAGCCTCACATGATTTTTAATCACCTAGGAGAGATGGCAGTTTATATAAAAAAGCATTGTGGGATTTCGTGATAGAGTATGTTTGATTGATTGAATCAATGATGTAAGGAGATTGCTTTCATGGAAAAAGTGATATCAGTAGATGATGATAATTTTGAGCAGGAGGTGCTTCAAGCAGATTTGCCGGTTCTTGTTGATTTTTCAGCACCTTGGTGTGGTCCTTGCAAAACGATTGATCCCATTTTGGAAGACCTCGCTGCCAACGAATGGAATGGACGAATTAAAGTCGTAAAGTTAAATGCAGATGAATCAACACAGACGGTAATGAGATGTGGTGTAATGGGTTTGCCTACCCTATTATTATTTAAAAACGGCAAAATGATTGAAAACTTTCGCATCACTGGGGTTAAGTCAAAGAAGAAGCTGCTGGAAGAAGTGGAAGAAGCCTTGAATGCTTAAGTATATCTTCTTGCATAGAGGTTAATGCAGAGGGGGTGCTTTGTTGCCTGAGAAATGTGCTATAATACGATCAGTACACTGAAAAAATGGTTATTTTCAGTGGTAGGTTAGTCTTAGCAGGTTAGAAGGGGGCTAGGAGAGACCTTAGAAAGGAGGTTTGCATGTTTAAAAATACCTCACAAATGGTAGTGCTTTTCCTAGCTTGTTGTTTGGTTGGGTATAGTCTAATAAGCTGTGAATTTTTGCCTAAAAGATCGCTCCCGAGTGGAGCAGCTTCACCCACTTCTTCTATTGGTTTTGAACCATCGCAGTTAGCTGAAACAGCACAAGTCTTGCTGTCAACTGAAGTCGCAGCGCAACTAGCTACAGAGGAGCAAGCTTTGGCAGCCACTCAAACCGCTCTTGAAAGTGAGCTCTCCTTTGATGAAAAAGTCCAAACAGCTGCTGCTTCAACCCAAATTGCCCAAGAAACTCAACTTGCTTTTGTCCAAGCGGTGCAGACTGCTGTAGCTCAAACTCAAATTGCGAAAACCCCCACATTATCTCTAGAACAGCAAGTTCAAGTTGTGCTTGCTCAAACTCAGAACAGTCTCGTTCAAACACAAACTGCCTATTCGTTAACTCAAGCTGCTTTTCCTAAGACAGTTCAACCAAGTGGTCAAAACGTGGCAAACGATCCGCTGTTCAATGGGGCTTATGTATATCGTTATGGTTTTTTGCAAAACAATCGTTATTTAGTTACGATGCAATTAACCAACCCGGTTACAGGGACATACTATGCGGTGATAGGAGGAAAAACTTTCAAATGTTCAGTAATTGCAGATTACCCAAACCGCTTGTATTGTACTGGTCCCTCGGTTAAGGGAGGAAAACAAACCGTATTGATGTACCGTACGGATGATAATCGTTTAGTATATACAGGCGAGGTTATTTTGCCCCAATGGACGCCAACCTGGGTACCGCCCTGGCGCAATTGCTGCGTAGATTATGATCCATACACTTGCTATTGCACTTCATGCAACGGTACTTATCCTTGTTACCCATGCTATCCCTGTGTTTATGCTACATCAGTGTATTATAAAAAGGTTTATCCTTATTATTGCATTGGGTGCCGCTTTTATGACGAGAATGGGAAATGCTATTATTATGACAGCAATGGACGGTGCCGCTATTGCAAGACCGGGAATTTATGCCGCTAGGTTAGGCAGAGGTTTGCCGGGGATCCGGCTGTGTGGGACGGGGATTGCGGGCTCGACCGCACACAAGGCAGTAATCCATGTTTTCTCGTAACGGTTCGCCGCAGCGTGGACAGCGATAGTAATCATCCCAAGCCTTTTCAAGGTCTTGAAGAGCTAATCGTTTTCGTTCTGCTTCGACTAGATAGGCTTTTTCGCGCGCATCTGCAGTTTGTTTGATGACTTCCCAGACTCGATCTTCCAAGTCCAAATCTTTAACCGCTTGAGCAGCGTCAAAGGCGCTTGTCAGCGCAGATTGAGCAAAATCGGATAATTCATTGGTAAAGATACTGTGCCGGCGTTGCCACAGGAAAAAGCCCTTAATCGCCAAATCCAGGAACTTTTTGCCGCCGCGCTTTAACGTTGCAGCAACACTTTCGGAAGTCAGATTGCTCACACTTACCTGCAGAGTGTCTTGCACTTGGACGAGAAGAACTGATAGAGCTGGAACGTAAGTCCTATCATTTGGTGGCTTTAGGTAAATGGTTACAGTCAATTCGTTGTCTTGCCCTTCCACTTCAGCGTCGGTAGTTTCTGAATCAAAAGCGCGCTCAAGGGCATTTGCAACAAGCCGCGGAGATACCCCTTTCCATTGGGCAGTACCGCCGGTAGCAATTGTCTGAGCTGCTGTTCCAATGCCTAAAACAGCCGCAGCACCTGCTGCAAGTCCGCCAATGCCCAAAGCAGCGTTGAAATCAGTAGGTTGTTGAGGAAATTCTTCATCTGTTTTTGCCAGCCGTTCTTTTATGGCGGCTAAACGTTCGCGTTGAGTTTGATTGCGCTTGAGGATTTCACCTTTGCGATCCAACGCTTTGGGTAAATCCTGTGGTGAAAAGGTTTGGGCAAAGAATTGCTGTTCTTCTTCTGACAATAAGTGAAAAATGGCTTTTTGTTCCTGATTTAGCTGATCTAGTTGTTCTTGACTTAGATAATTAATATCAAGCTCGCTCATACAAATTACTCCTTTGCTGAGGCGCTCTTGGTAGGAATATTAAGCTTAACAATTACTCCAGGCGGCGGAACACGATTGAGAATTTGACATTGCCCTCCGACTTCCCACACCAACGAAGCAACCATTGAAAGTCCTACCCCCATTCCGCTGACATTGCCTGTAAAATCCTTTTCAGCTTGATAGTATGGCAACCATGCTTGGGTGAGTTGATCGGGTGTCAAGGTAACGCCATCATCTATCACTGAAAGAGAAATGAGTTGATTGTCTTGGGGACTTACCCTTATCTCAATAGTGGGGTTGTTTTGGGGGTGAAATTTTTTTGCATTTTCCAACAGTTCCCATAGAATCCACTCCATGGCTTGATCGGATAAGAGCAAGAATGTTTCTAGCAGCTCATCTGGCAAGTGAACATGAAGTTTACTAATCCCAAGTTCAACGCTGATGTGTTGGGTTAATGGTGGAATGCGGTTCAATTTGAAGTTGGCTTGATCACCCATTCTTTTCGCAATGAGAGGAGCTTGGATATATTGCAAAACATCGTCAATTTCCATTCGTAAATTGCGCAGTGATTGATTCAGCAAGGAAAAATTTTGTGCTGTTTCCTCCGGCATTTGGTCTATATCCATTTCCAACAGTTCTGCGGCAGCGCTCATTACAGTAAGAGGTGTTTGCAGCTTATGGGCAATAAAGTTTTTAAAGTTATAAATATTCATTTGATCGCTCATCTTTTGAGTAACATCTTGAAGCCTAATCAAGCGGTAAGTATTGCTGCCAATGGACTGAACAAGGCGTGATACTTGAAGCCAGAAAGCATGAGTGGTTTCTGTTTCTGGCTTTACTAAGTACCTCACAGGTTCTTCAGCTTCTATATGCCATAATGCCCATGCTTCTTGCGGCTCACAATGGTACTGCTTGGTTGCAATCTCAAAGAAGTTTCCGAGCTGCTCGGTGGGATTGTTTTCATCGTTCAGCCCCAAGTATAAACGTGCGCGTTGATTAGCGTAAATGATTTGATCTTTTTCATCAACCAGCACATAACCTTCTTCAGCTTGAGAGATAACCCATTCGAAGCGAGCTCGTTCTGCGTGCAAGCGCCTGTATCGATTCAATCGGGTGATGGTTTGAACGCGCGCCAATAATTCTGGGGCATATACTGGCTTTGTGATAAAGTCATCTGCTCCATGTTGAATGCCTTTAATGCGTGAGTCGCGGTCATCTAATGCTGTTACCATAACAATTGGCACCTCTGAAAGCCTTGCATCGGCTCTTATCTTTTCACAGACCTCAAATCCATCCATATCCGGCATCATGACATCGAGCAAAATTACATCCGGTAAAATTTGAGCTGCTTTTTCTAATGCTTCATGTCCGCTTGCCGCCACATTCACTTCATACTCATTGGCATGTTCAGAAGCCATAAGAAGAGAAGTTATCAACTTGCGAGATACAAGATCGTCATCTACTACTAGGATAATACTTTTACTCATATACTCACTCTAGTATAAGTTTCAATCTTCTCTGACGAAGATTATTGTTCTGGTTGTACTACATTTACTTGAATAACACAAGGAGTTAAAGCTTTGCCTTGGTTATCTGTTACAACGAGACGCAGCAAGTATAATCCTGAAGGTAAGCGGCTTGTATCCCATTGACCTAAGACTTCATTTTTTTTGGGTGTTGTCCAAGCTTGAATAGCCAGCCAATTAGTTTGCCCGGGACTGGAAAACTCAAATTTGTAGAAACCAAAATTTGGAATATTTGCAGACCCTTCAATGGGTTGTATGCCGGTAATACTGCTGCCGGAGATGGGGTTGGTAATCTCAATTTGCTGTGGAATGCAGCCGCCTGCGGCAGAATTTGGAGTCTGGTTAGCTGTTGATTCCATTGCGATGGAAGCAAGTTCTGTCTCGGGTGAGGGAGTAATAGATTCTGTTTCGTTTGCAGGCAGAGTTACTGTAGGTGTAACTAAAACGTTTAATGTGGGTGTTGGCAATGAAGTTGCTTCTGGAATGTTTGGAATTACAATGTTGACTAAAAAAAATTCTCCAATGGAAAACATGATAACCAAAACAATAGTCGTAGCAGCCTGATTGAGCTGCTGCTGAGCACTTTCCAGTTCAAGTCCAAAGGCGGCTTGTCTCATTTCATTCCAAGCTTTTGCAAACTTAACCAATGATAACAAGCCAACAATGCCCAGCAACCCATAAATCCAAACTTCAAAATCCTTAAGAGAATGAAGTACTTCTGTCATCGTGTTGTTTATCTTGTGGTCGTACTACTTGCTTATTTCTGCCAATAGGCTACATCTTCCACCAAGACTGTAAAATTTTGTGTTTCCGCTGAACCAATCAGCAGTCCAAAACCGCCGCTAGGATACGTGTTGTCAGTTATTGAGGTTAAAGGAATGCGATTAGCATATATGGTGATGGTATTTCCAATCGCTGCTATGCCTAAGGTGTTTTTTTGGTTAGCTCCCCTGCGAATTGTTGTGGACGGAGTCCAAGGGACGAGGGGTTTGTACTGACTGCCATCCCAAATGTACAAGCGGTATTGCCCATTGCAGGAGAAATTAACCACATATCCTTCAGTAGGCCGCGGTGCTCGGAATAGAAATCCATATCGGTCTAATCCGCTGCATGCTTCGCCAGTAATGAAATTTCCCTCAAGATAAAAATCCTTCAACCCGCTTACCCTCGATACCCCCCATTCTTCTATGGTGCTGGGAGCAACTGATTGCATGAGTAGCTTGCCATCCTTAATACTAAAATTTGTATTGGCGGTTTGAAGCAAGTACCATTGATGGCTGCTGTTAAAATCATCTTTCCAGGTAGGGTCGGTGAGCAAGAATGGCAGTGTGGTAGGTGTGGCGGTACTTAGGGGCGTTTGCTGGCTACTAGAGAATTGAAAGGATGTAACAATTTTATCAAGCGTTTCTTGAGCTTGGCTGGAGATATCGGTACTGGCATAATCTGTTTGAAAATCATATCCCAATAGTACAAAATGTATGGTCTGATTTTTATTGGGGTTAAATACAGCAATCTCATCATTTCCATACAGGACAGCTTTTTGTTTATTCTCGTAGAATAATACCTGTTTTGGTATCTGCTGATTGAAAAAGGGTAGGCTGATCTGAGTACGAAGCTCGCCGGGTGGCAATTGATCCGGCCCAAGATTGACGTTTTCATCATCGAAGCGATAGCCGATCAGCAGTGTTAAACCGTTTTGTTTTACTTTTACCAGATGTGGTTGTTCTTCCACATTCCAATTTGGCGGATAGTAGAAGCGAAATCCAGCCACTGAATTTTCCCACTGTTTCCAGTCAGCAGGTATGGGTGTTGATAAGCTCGCAGTAGGCAGAGACACTCTGCTCGTCTTATGAAAAATAAAAGAGTTCAGAACTTCGTCGAGTTCTTTTTGGGTGCTTTCTGGAATGTCAACTGTATGATAATCGCTGCCTGGAGCTGGAATTAGGCGGATTGAAAGTACAAGCCCTTGTGGAGAGGCTTGAATGGGTATCTCAGCATTGATTCCATTGTAGTAGATGGATTTAACTTTGCCATTCTCAATCAGGTAAAGTTTTGGTGTCAGTTGCCCTGCTAAAGTTGCATAACCACCGCTCTCAAGTGTGCCGGGCAAGGTGCCGCCCCCGGTAATCATTTTATCCTCATTGCTCCATTTATATCCTATGATAAGAATAACCGAGTCGGTGCTAAGTTTAATGTAATGAGGCTCTTTTTTATCTTGCTCTAAGAGCTTCCATTGAGGGGGATATTGAAAGGAAAACCCATAATCTATATTTGTGTAAGTCAACCAAGCAGCTTTACTCATTAAAAAGGGTGAAGCTGTTTCTCTTTTGATAATGACGGGAGTTATGGTAATGATTTGCTGCGGGGTGAAGGTCTCTTGCTGAGGTACGGGTGCACGATTTATAGGAGTGCTAGAGTCGGGTTTTGAGGGAATGGCAGTAGGTTTCGGTTGGCAAGCAGAAATAATAAGCCCAAGTACTAGCAGAATAACTGCCCAATAAAGTTTACTATTTTGTATATTCATGCCTGCTCTGTTCATAACACCTCATGTTCGACGTTAAAAACGTGAGAATGTAAGTTAGCAATCCATTGCTTGCCGTCAGAGGTTAAGCGCAGGTAACGCAAAGCCGGTTGAATATAAGGGCTGACTTCTTCCCAATAGAATTTTGCAAATTTTTTTCGCAATTCACCCGGCGCGTGGTAACCTAACTGTTGATTCATTCCTAATTCTACATACTCATAAAATAAGGCAATAGTCTTATTTAAGTAATTTGGATCACCTAACTGCCCAATGAAATCAGCTGCTCGTAATAGCGAAGCGTAATCGTCGAAATTCTCCTGAAGTGATTGCTCAAGGGGTGGGTAGCGAGTCATCTCGATGTAGGAACAAATGATGTCAGTATCAATGTTCACCGAGTCACCCATAAAGTTATTGCCAAATCGTTCGCGGATAAATAATTGGCTGCGGTCAACGTGGTATGGTGCCAGGGTAATATCGCTTCCTAGCGGGCTGATTTGGACTACCTCATCACCAATACCTGTCGCAAAGTTGCCATCTTTGTCTAATCTGCAGATACCTTTAACATAACCGATATCGTGGAACAATGCGGCAAGCACAAAGTGAAGCCAATCGTGAGGAGTAACAGTGCCTTCTTGATATTGTTTTCCGAGCAAAATTTCTAGAGCAACGGATGTAACCAACATGGTGTGCTCAGCATTATGATACAAAGCGTCAGAGTTGAATAAGATGTTCATGGAAAGCCGCGCAGCACTTGCAGCTGTGCAAACCACTGTTTTTTCCTTCTCGCCGCAAGTAAGAAGATAGACTTGCTGCAAATGATTTACAAAATGCTCGGTCAGCAGTTGATTGAGTGATAACACAGTTATCTTACCCTGTAATGAGTTTTTCTAATTGTATCATAGGTTGTTGATCCTTTTTCTAATTATTTAATAAAAATGAATTGAATGGTGAGTGAGTAAGTTTGGTTAAAGTGGGTGAATGAGTATGGGATGAACCTTTTTTCATGTGCTCTTTTTCCCTTGCTGCTGCTTCTCTTTTTGTTTGTAGATAACTAATGAAAAAATACTCTTGCAATCTTGACAATATAGAAAATTTGTTCTATAATAGGAGTAAATATGAGGAGATGAGCAATGAACGAAGGAATGTTATGGTACGATAATAACCCCAAAGCTACTTTTGCCCAGCGCATTCTACAAGCTATAGAGTATTATAAGCACAAATATGGCAAAACACCAACTTCCTGCCTTGTCCATCCAAAGGCATTACAAGTGGAGCAGAACTTGTCTGATGGTCATATTCCAGTCATGGTAAAGGCAGCATCATATGTCCTTCCCAACCACTTTTTGCTCGGCATTGATGAGGGCGATTAAGACTAACGGGAAGATTCCCGTTTTTTAAAAGCCGTATAAGTTTGGGCTAATACTTGATATAATTGACGGATTTCTTGTAATAGTTGAGCTTGTCTTTGGAGAATGAACTGTGAAATTGCAGAGCGTTGTGGGCCATTGTTGAGCAATTTAATGCCAATTCGATGCTTTCGCAGATGTCTATCAGCAACAACGTTTCTGACAATGCCTTCAACGACAAATTCCTTTTGCACTATTCCAGTAGTTGTACTTTGCCCATAAATGGGGGTTAAATCTGGGAATTTTTCTTCTATAATATCAGCTTCGGTTGCAGGCCTTTTTATGCCGCTAAATCGTTCTGTACGTATTTGCGGCTGTGGAATAATTTCGGTTTTTACTGCTGGAGGAGGTTTGATTTCTACGGGCAGCTGCAAGTGTAAAATAACGCGTGTTCCCTCGCGCAGTATTTTTGGCGCTTGCAAACCAGGAGAAAGTAGGATGGCTATGCCATCCAAGGAAATATCCGCGATTTCACCCGTAAAAGAAATATGCTTTTCTTCTGGTTTAATAACCCCTTCAAGAGAGGTTGCAGGCTCAACGCGCACTTGTTTTCTCTCGCCGATGGAACCAGCCACGTACTCAAATTGCGACAACACCGCCTGTGATTGGGGAATGTCTATTTTCATGATGTGCGCATGAACTGTATGGGGAAATATCGGGCTGCGCATGTAAGTTTCTTTATCTTGATGTATGCAGACAATTTGGAATGGGTTGGATTGCACTTGGATTGATTTTCGATCAATAGCGATGATCTGCGCCGGGTAAGAAATGGGGAATCCTTTATATACATTTATTAAGGAAAGTTCTAAATTTTCCTTATAAATTCTTTCAAGCAAAGATGGAATTTCAGCAGCTGATCGCATGGGTTTTTCTCCAAAAAATCATGAGGAAAGGTTGGCTATAGGTTTTTCGTTCATTACCAGCCAGGATACTAGATCATATTTTTCTCGTATTTCTTGGATGATTTCTGTTTGACGCTGAATAATAAATTTTGAGATATTGGCGCGTGATGTTCGCAGAGCTAAATCATCATAAATAGGGGTGAAACGAATGCCGTATCTTCTGCGTTGCAGTTCAGGTTCAGACGAGTAATTCATCACAATCCCTTTAATTACACATCCTACCGATTTAATCTCGCGGCTTATACCTATCTTGCCCCAAATGGATGGGTATTTCATCAGTGGTTCAGGGACGTATAAACGGCGAAATAGACGGTAATCCTTTTCTAAAGGGGGAGAATAGGGGATACTCTTGTACGTTGTATTCAGTTCCTCATCTCTTTCAATGGGAAGCCTGAAATGAAGGGTGATGCTCATTCCAATGGTGAGTTTGCCGGGAAAAATATCATCTTCGGTAACATAAATGCCAATGCCATCAAGAGAAATATCAGCAATTTGGCACACAATATTTTTGTTTTCGTCATCCGTGTAAAAAAGTCCGATGATGGTCTGTTTTGGTTCAACGCGGATTTGTTGCCGCCGGCTAAAGTCTTGTTGTTCGTAGGTGAAATTTGTCAGCAGAGCGCGATCGGACGTAAAATCCACCTCGGCAACCTGAGCCTGTGCTAAGCCGGGGAGGAATTCACTCCTCACGCAAGTGCTTCTTTCGCGCGACATACATAAGATTTGCATTTGATCGACTTTTACTAGAACAGTATGGTTGTCATGGACATGAATTTCTTGTGTAGTATAGGAAATAGATAATGCACTATAGGTATTCAACAAAGAGACTTTTTCCGGCTGCGCTTCTGCTCTTTTTAGTAATAAACAGATTTCTTGTTGTGGGTTCATAAATTAATTATACCAACGATTATCGCTAGATTGATTATGGTTTGTACCTTGAGAGTACTCCGCTTAACAATTCATTGTTAATTTGCTGTGCTAAAGGCAGGTTTTCTTCTTCAAGGATGGTTGCAAGCGCATAGCGACAACGTTGATTATGCAACGCTGCTCCCATAAGCCAGGTAATTGGAGGTTTGTTATTTCTGGATATTCCCCAGATAGCCCAGCGAGAATTTGGTGACGGAAATCGACTCATAAAATTTTCTGCAGTTTCAGAAGCTAACAAAGGAAGAATAGGTTTGTTATTTTCCCAAACCAACGGAAACGCATTCTTGGGATCTTTCCACGCTGAGTGGAAGTCTTGAATGCTCAATACAATTTTTGGCGGTAATGGTTTTCCGTGATTGCTCACTGCAGCTGCAAGAATAGCTAAGCGTAAAG
The DNA here is from genome assembly GCA_034429745.1 of Anaerolineales bacterium. GTDB lineage: Bacteria > Chloroflexota > Anaerolineae > Anaerolineales > DRKV01 > JBAXBF01. Next base: position 9,770 of record DAOUFY010000043.1, on the reverse strand, counting down.
CTTGGGTTGAACGCTTTGGGGTGGTTAAATTATTTCGAGATTGATAAAAACCATCTCTAATCTCCAACGGTACTTGTTCTTCGGCGATGTAATATGTTCCTTGAACAGCGCGATTGATAAAGGGGGCTTCATCAATCCAAGTCAAGGCAGTCCAGTAATCAACATTAGCGGTACCATCCGCGCGGGTTAAAAGGTTGGGATTAAAATAGGGGTGTGAACTTATAGCCAGAATCTCTCCATTTTTCCCATCAAGGAGCACCAAAGAGCCGGCGTGGTTTTCCAGAAGTTGGTCGGCTTTTTGTTGCAGTTGTGAATCCAACGTGAGCTGTATGTTATTACCGCTGGGAGGTAAGCCTCCAAACCATAGTGCCCAATTTCGCTGATCTAAAGAAATTTGCTGTTCTCCGCTAAGCAGATCATTCAGCGTATGTTCAATACCTGAAGAGCCGTAACGGTAATGATGATACCCCACAATTGGGGCTAAGGGAATGACATGATACTGCCTCTGAAATATTCTCATGTAACCACTGCCCGTCAATTTTGAAGAATTGATAGGTTGAAAGTCTCTGGTGTAAATGCTCCCTCTTTTTATAAAGAATTGATTGAGTGTTTTACGCGCATTATCAGGGCGGGCTAGTAAAATCGGTGCTCGAACTATACCCCACCACAGCAAGCTCAATGCGATGGCAGAATAGCCAATTGCTGCTAACCAGAATAAATTTAATTGCCGCTTACTGTAAAATGAAGGAGCCGCTGAATATTGTCCCTCTATTTCAGGAGTATAGATCAACATAAAAAACATCATGGATATGACTAGGGAGGAGCCACCATAGGAAAGAAAAGGCAATGTTACTCCTGTGAGTGGGAGCAGACGAACATTTCCAGCCATAATCATTAAACTTTGAAGAGAAATTAAGTAGGTCGCCCCAGCAGAAGCGATGTTGAGAAAAGCATGCTGATTTTTTTGTGTAATTTTTATTCCTCGATAAGTAAATAAGGCATAGATAAGGATAATACTTATTCCGCCAATGATTCCATTTTCCTCAACTATAGCGGAGAAAATGAAATCCGAAAAAGAGATTGGAATAAACAAGGGGTGCCCTAGCCCAATCCCTTTGCCGAAAATTCCTCCATTAGCTATTGCGATTAAGGATTGGAGGATTTGATAAGACTTTCCGCTGGGATCAAGCCAAGGATTTAGCCAAGCTTCAATTCGAATATGCACAATATTTAAAGTGCTGAGATTAGCCCACAAAAGGAAAGCTATGCTGCAGATGATTAACCAGGAAACCTTTTTAATGCCTAAAGCGAGGTAAAAAAGCATGACGATCAATGTTCCGCAAATTACTAATGTCCCAAAATCTCTTTGCAGAAACAATAAACCTAAAGAGAGGCAGCATACTATGACTAGACAAAAAGGTTTATAAAACCATTGATCGCCCTTAGGTGAATTATTCCAAGCAGGGTTTGATTGAAGGGCGGCATGTGATGAAAAGCCCCGCGCGAGGTATAAAAGTAAGGAAAATTTTAATAATTCCGAGGGCTGAATGTAAAACCCATGAAAAGATAACCATAAGTTTGGACCATAACCAAGAGGATGAACACCAATGAATAAAGGTAGGGCATTTAACCCTAAAGTTGCCGCTATTAAAGGGGCAGCAATCCGTTCTAATAAAGGGATTGGGTTTTTTATGGCTGAACCGCTGATAAACAACACCGTAGCGAGGACCAACCATAGGGTTTGTTTGTCTCCTAGTTGAGGAGAAAGCCGATATATGGTTATCAGTCCCATTCCAATAAGAAAAGCAACGATGGGCAATAACAGCGGGTCGCGAATGGTTTGCTGCTGTGAGAAAAAATAATGGATCAGAGCAAAGCAGCAACACCAAATGACAAATCCGCGCCAGTGTTCCCAACGCAAGTTATGGAGATCAATAGATTCTTGATAAAAACGAAAGGCAGGTGAAAGGGTAAGAAAAGCTGATAGGAAAAAAAGAAAAACCGCAACCCAAAGGAGCAAATTTCTTTCTATTTTTATAGATGAAACTTGCTCCTTGCTGTGGTAGATTTTATTATTGCTAATGGGATTTATTCTCTTGATCCTCGAAAAACTAGGAAATGTATTTTCCAATGAGCAAACTAAGTTTTTCTTTCATTTTTGGAGACATAGCGTTTGGGTTAGTAATGATGGCTTGCTCTAAAGCGTGATGATGTTCGCAGTCGCGCTGGGGATCAAATTCTTTGACGAGATGACGAATAGCTTCTTGGGCATGTGCAGTATTTTGGTTAAGCGTACGGATCACCATCTCAACAGAGACCGGCTCTTCACTGATGTGCCAAACATCATAATCTGTAACATGAGCCATTGTTGCGTAGCAAATTTCTGCTTCGCGGGCAAGAAACGCTTCAGGAGAAGCTGTCATTCCAATGATTGACATTCCCCAAGAGCGGAAAACGTTGGATTCAGCGCGCGTGGAAAAACGATTGCCCTCAATGGTGATGTATGTTCCTCCCTTGAATACTTTGGCACCAGTTTTCTTTACAGCTTCATAAACCATCTCGCTTAGGGCAGAGCAGAATGGATCCGCCACACTCACGTGACTGACAACACCTTTGCGGAAAAATGTTAATTTCCGCCCGCGCGTAAAGTCAAATAATTGATCGGGAATAATAATACTGCCTGGTTCATAGTCTTCGCGTAAGCTGCCGCAAGCACTGACAGATACAATATGTTTTACTCCTATACTCTTAAGAGCATAGATATTTGCCCGTGAATTTAACGCTGAGGGTGATATATGATGTCCAATGCCATGGCGGGCTAAGAAAGCAACTCTTTTGCCTTCCAACGTCCCTACAATGATAGGTGCGCTTGGTTTGCCAAATGGCGTTTTTACAGCTATCTCTTCAGTATCTGATAAACCCTCCATGGCGTATAAACCAGAACCACCAATTACTGCTAATACAGGCTTTTCTTCCATATTTTTACCTCCTTATTTCGTCAAGCAATTATTGTAAGCTGGATTTTGCTTTCTTTTTGGATTATTTTCACTATGAATTATAACTCATTCCTCTGCAACTTGACAAAAAATTATAAAAACCCAGCATATTTGGAGTAATTTTGCTATAATACAAATGAGAGCGATGGAAATTGGTAAGAGTGAAGGATGAGGAAAGAGTAATGAGATTCAGTATTGCTGCTCGTTTATTAGCTTTGTTTTTGTTTGTATCCTTTGTACCTTTGGTCATTTTGGGTGTAACAGGGGCTTATCATAACCGTAATATTGCCAAAATATCAGCCAAAGCTAGCCAACAGGGAATGGAATTAGCAGCGCAATTAAGTACGGAAGTACTTAGGAAAGAAATTGAATTGAAGCTAAATCGTGAAAGCAGCCATCTAGCGAGTAACATTGACAGCATATTGCAACGCGTTCAGGCTGACTGTCAAGGGCTAGCAGAGTATGCATCTTTCCTTTATGCTCATCCAGATAGCTTTAGAGATTATCCTTTCCTAAGCACTTATGGTTTTTCTTCTAAAACGGGTGTATATGGCAGCTTAGAGGAAAACCAGAACTCATGGTTGGTTGTCCTGAAGGGAGGACTAGATAAAAATGGTAATGTACCGCCGAACACCCTTAAGGAGATCAAATTCACTGAATTCCTTGATGTTAAGTTTAGAAACATAGGCAAAACCAATCCTTATGTTGTTCAAGCATATATCAACACAAAAAGTCATATAACCCGCGGTATGCCATTTAAAAATGGTGAACCAATTTGGGTAAATGGTACAGAGGCATTTCCGCCTGATCTAGGAATAGAAGAGCTAAGTGTCTATTATTTAGCAGATGAATCTCATAATCCTTCAAAAAAAGTGGTCTGGACAGAATTGTATTGGGACCCTGCTGGCCAAGGGTGGATAATTTCTGCTGTTGCTCCTGTATATGTTGATGAAGAGTTGAAAGGAGTGGTGGGGATTGATATAACCCTAGATAAATTGATCAGTGAAGTATTAGCTTGGAAAACAGAAAGCCAAGGATTTGCATTCTTAATGTCTTCGAATGGTCAGCTGATCGCTTTTCCAGAATCCGCATCGTCTTTTCTTGGATTCAAAGGAAGTTTTCAGGGTAATTTTTCGCCGGATGAAGCGTTTAAATTTAACTTGATGGAAAGTAAAGAACAAGTGCTGCAGCAACTGGCGCATAAAATCGTTACCGAACAAACAGGTTTAGAAAATGTTGAACTGGAAGGTTCTTCTCGTCAGCATACTAAGTATATTGTAGCCTATTCCCCAATTAAACAAACCAATTGGTTTGTAGCTGTTGCTGTACCTCTGGATGAGGTATTAAAACCTGTGGATGGGTTGAGAATCGCCTTTCATAAGCAAGTTCAAGGTACTGTAAATGAAATCAACGCACAATCACAGCAGTTGCTGAATATTTTCATCGCTTTAAGTGCGGTATTGGTAATTACTCTTGTGATCACTACGGTTGTGCTATCTCGGCAAATTTCTAAACCGTTGAATGAGCTGATTGATGGCGTTCGCCGCTTTGGGGAGGGGGATTTTTCGGTGCGCGTCAAACTTAGCCCACAGGGTGTTCCATCCCATGAATTGCAGACATTGGCCTACACTTTTAATCATATGGCAGATGAACTTCAAAGGCGTCAAGAAGCAATTAACAATGAGAGGCAGCTGCTGCGTACGGTTTTTGAAACTATTCCCGGTTTTATCTTTGTAAAAGACACGCAGTCGCGTTTTCTTTACAACAATACAGCTCATCTTCGTCTGCTAGGTGCTACTTCGCAAGAGGAATTAAAGGGTAAAACGGATAAAGATATCTTTCCGCCTTCGCTGGCTCAAAAGTACTATGAAGATGAGCAATGGGTTATTCGGACGGGTGAATCTCTGGTAGGTATAGCTGAAGAAACCATTGACAACTCTACCGGGCAACATTATTGGCTTTCTACTACGAAAGTTCCTTTGTTCAATGACAAGGGCGAAATAGTTGGAATAATAGGCCTTTCTCAGGATATTACAAAGCAAAGAGAAGCAGAGCGCCGGGTGCAAAAATACTATGACCTGATCCAAATGCTTACTCATCTTTCGAGTGCATTGATCAATATAAAAGTTGATCAGATGAATCAAAAAATTGAGGAAATATTAGCAACTGTAGGCAAGTTTTGCTCAGCTCAACATGGGTTTATTTTGCTTGCTGATGAAGAATACACACATTTTATCCTTGCTTATGAATGGTGCGAAGAAGGGGAACCATCCATTGAAGAAATCATTCCAAATTTCAAAACAACTATTGAAGGCGCTAAGAACACTTTTTCAATTTTCGGAAAGGATGACTATCTTGTTCTGCGAAGACAGCAGCTTATTGAGGATGAAAAATGGCTTCCCACAGCTTTGCTGATGGAAGAAATGAGCATTCTCTCGACAATTCAATTTCCATTATCCATTGAGGGAAAATGGATTGGTATATTAGGTTTTGGCAGAAACGAAGAAGAGAGTGAATGGTCTTCTGAAATTGCAGATCTCCTTCGTCTGACCTCTCAGGTGATCACGAATGCTTTAGAACGAAAGCGCAATGAAGAAGAGCTGCGAAAAGCCAAAGAAGCTGCCGAAGCTGCTAACCTTGCCAAGAGTCAGTTCTTAGCAAATATGAGCCATGAAATTCGTACACCAATGAATGGCGTGATCGGAATGACAAGCTTGCTTTTAGGAACAACACTCAACGCTGAACAACGCGAGTATGTGGAAACTATTCGCGTCAGCAGTGATACGCTATTGACAGTAATCAATGATATTTTGGATTATTCAAAAATTGAAGCTGGGCGGCTTGAACTTGAACAACAAGCCTTTGAGCTACGCAATGGAATTGGGTCTGTTATTGATCTGTTCAGTGTTAAAGCCGCTGAAAAAGGATTGGAATTGATTTACAGTTATGATGACTCCTTGCCTGAAGTGATCAACGGAGATGTAACGCGTTTGCGTCAAGTAGTGGCAAACCTTATCAGCAATGCGATTAAGTTCACCGCTCAGGGTGATGTGATCGTAAAAGTGCAACGAATAACTCGTGATGCGTTATCACCAGAAAGGCTTGCACAAGTAGCCCAAGGTTATGATGGCTATTTACACGTGAGTGTAGCAGATACAGGTATTGGTATTGCTTCTGATCATTTGGAAAAGATATTCCAATCGTTCACCCAAGTGGACCCTTCTACAACCCGTAAATATGGGGGTACTGGTTTAGGGTTGACCATTAGCCGGCAATTAGTGGAGATGATGGGTGGTTGCATATGGGCAGAAAGCGAGCTGGGAAAAGGGTCTGTCTTTCACGTTATTCTGCCGCTTGAACCTGCCCAACTTCCTGAGAGATCCTCAATGGAAGTTCACCCCGCTCTTGTGCCTGCTGAGCAGCTCCTAAAAGGCAAATGTGCAATGATTGTTGATGATAATCCAACAAATTTGAAGGTGCTCAGTGGACAGCTGGAACGCTGGAAAATGCAGGTAAACTCATTCAATGATCCCAATTCAGCTTTGGCTTATGTAAAGCAAGGAAATGCTATTGATGTGATTATTGTTGATATGCAGATGCCGGGTATGGATGGGTTAACCTTAGTTGAAGAGATTAAGAAAGAACGCGGAAATCAATGCCCGCCGATTGTTATGTTGAGCTCCATTATAGATGCCGAACGCCCTAAGGACACAAGTCTTTTTGCGGCATGGTTGAACAAACCCCTCAAACCAGAGCAACTGCTGAAAACCATGCAGCAGCTTTTCTCTCCGGCTCAAGAGGAGGTAAGCCGTGCAATTCCTGAAGAACCAAAAGAGGTTAAGCCGCTTAAGCATCCTGTTCGCATTTTATTAGCCGAGGATAACCTCATCAATCAACGCGTTGCATTGCGTATGTTAGAACGGCTGGGTTATTCGGCGGATATTGCGATGAATGGTGAAGAAGTTATTGATGCTTTACGGCGTCAGCCGTATGATGTTATTTTAATGGATGTACAAATGCCGGAGATGGATGGTGAGGATGCAACGGTAGCTATCCGTACCACTTTTCCGCCTGAGTCTCAGCCCTATATTATTGCGATGACGGCAAATGCTATGGAGGGGGACCGCGAACGCTACCTCTCGCTGGGGATGAATGATTACCTAAGCAAGCCGGTTCGCCCAGATGAACTCGAAAAAGCTCTGCAAATTGCCCTTCAGAGGAATTTCCGTTAAGTTCCGTGTTTCAAAAAGGTTAGGGGAGTCTTGTAAAAAGGATGTACTTTACGGGGCTGCGTTCTCAAGGGCGCTTTGCATGCGTTCGAGCGCGGTTTTCAATATGCTGCGCGGGCAGCCGAAATTCAATCGTACAAAACCTTCGCCGCCTTTACCAAACGTGCGCCCCTCATTGAGAGCAACTCGAGCTTTCTCTAGGAAAAAAGCGGCTGGTTGTTTGGAAAAGGCAGTGGCGCGGCAGTCTAACCATGCTAAATAAGTACCCTCTGGCATTGCCATTTTTATACCGGGTAAATGTTCTTGAACAAAACTGAAAACCAAATTGCGATTGTCTTCTAAATAGCGTAAAACTTGTTCTAGCCATTCACCGCCTTGTGTGTAGGCAGCTAATGCTGCAGTGGCTGCCAACAAATTAGGATGGCTGACAATTCCCCGCTGTGCTGCTTGATAGCGAGCCTTTAGTTCAGGGTTGGGAATTATGGCTACAGAAAACTCTAGCCCGGCAATGTTGAACGTCTTGCTAGGGGCGATGAGGGTAATGGAGTGTTGAGCTATCTCTTGATCCAATGCAGCAATGGGAATGTGCTCTGCACCGTTATAGATCAAATCACAATGAATTTCGTCAGAACAGATGATGACCTTATGCCGCAGGCATGCTTCGGCCATAAAGGATAATTCGTTTCGGGTGAATACTCGTCCAGTAGGATTGTGAGGGTTGCATAGTAAAAACATGCAAGTATGTTCGTTGAGACTGGCTTTGAAAAGCTCCTCATCCGGGAAATATTTTCCATCCGTTGTTTGCGAAAGCTGCATGCAGCGCAATTTCATCCCGGCGACTTCTGCGCTTCTGAGCATGGGTGGATAGATGGGCGTTTGTACTAACACTTCACCTTGTGGCTGTGCTAAAGCCTGACTGGCTAGGTTGAAGCCGGTTACGACCCCAGGAATAAAAACCAAGTCCTCTGCTTTTACTCGCCAGTGATAATGTTCCCAAATCCAAGCGAGTATTGCCTCGCGCAGCTGCGGCAGCTCTTGAGGATAGCCGAAAATACCATGAGCTATTCGCTGCTGCAGGGCTTCAATAACGGGCTGGGGAGATGCAAAATCCATATCCGCTACCCAAAGCGGAAGCACATCTTCAGGATAAGCCTGCCATTTAACACTGTCGCTGTTGCGGCGCGGGATGATTTGATCGAAGTTGTATTGCATTGTTATGGCTTAATTATATCAGGTTTATATAATACCTGAAGGGATGCAAGGCTGTTAAAAGTAAACAAAAATCTTTTGAGAAAAAGCAATTCGAAAATAGACTTATACAAAGGTGTAGGGTACAGAAGAAAAGATTTAAGGTAAGCTTAAGGTTAAAGTGTTTGCAGTGGATATGTTTTCTGATATAATGATGATAGCAAGAATTATTGAAGTGAGAGTGCAAATCTCTAAAGCCAATAGGAGGCTCATGATGAATAGGAAGTCGATTTTTCTTGGGATAAGCTTGCTCATGTTTGTTTTGGCAACATTATTAACAGTGAGTCCAAGTCAAGCCGGGTTTATAAAAGACGATCCGTCACTAGGGAGTGGAATTCAGCAGTTTGCAGAAGCTGTAGGCAGAAATATCAAAGAGACAAAGAACGGAACTTTTGTGTATCCGCTTTCGAGGGATGGAAGGTTTATTGTCTATCCAGGTACGGCGTTTGCAGTCCAATTCTACTTGCCTAAAGACACCTGCTTCAAAGTTAAGGATGCTGAATACAAATACATGACCAATGATGGGGAACCCTGCGAGCCGTAGTTAATAATTGCTCCAAAGATAAACAAAAGCTCACTCAGAGAAGGGCAGGGAGAAATTTGCCCTTCTTTGAATTTAATCTAGTAAATTAATGGGTTTGTATAAATCAGGAAGAGAAAAAGCATAAAGAATAGTGAAAAAAAGTGTAAATTTAACCTTGCCGTACTTTAAACATTCTGGTATAATTCTTTGACGCGTCTAAAGGCGTATTTGCCGACGTAGCTCAGCTGGCAGAGCGCCCGCCTTGTAAGCGGGTGGTCATGGGTTCGAATCCCATCGTCGGCTTGAAGGGTGGTTATATAAAACCTTCGCGCCAAGCATATATTCAAGGGCGGTTACCCAAGTGGCCAACGGGGTCTGACTGTAAATCAGATGGCAGAAGCCTTCGGAGGTTCGAATCCTTCACCGCCCACTGTTGGTGGAAGAAGTGGTGGTAGAGGTTATACCGTTCATCCCTTCTCAGCCAAGTGGAGGAGCAGCAAGCCCTCATAGCTCAGTCGGTAGAGCACACCCTTGGTAAGGGTGGGGTCATGGGTTCAATTCCCATTGAGGGCTCTTGCTTGCGCTATGTTTTATTAGATGCAAAAGGATGACTATACATACGATTTAATGAGGAGTGTTCAATATGGCGAAGCAAAAGTATGAGCGAACGAAACCGCATTTAAACGTAGGGACAATGGGGCACATTGACCACGGGAAGACGACATTGACGGCGGCGATCACCAAATGGTGTGCTATGCAGGGGAAAGGCGAGTA
>DAOUFY010000042.1:0-5884 GCA_034429745.1 Anaerolineales bacterium | reverse complement strand
AATTGGACAGCTTCTTGAGATGAATCATTATCAGATATATTATCAATGAGTTGGGATAATTGAATGAAAAATTGCTCATCAATATGGTCATTTTCTTCTTTGATAATTTCATCAAGTTGTTCGAAAGATTCTGCTTCAATAACCCTACGAATAATATCTAATTTTTGTTTATTCTCTTCATTGTTTTCGGTGATGATATTATATGTTTGATTAAGTTTTTCAATCAGGCTTTCATAAGTAAAAAAGGATTGTGGGTTTAATAAATATCCTTTTCTCTTTTCACTTGGTAGTGACTCAATAATAACTTTTATTAAATTGCCTATGATTTTTTCTTGATCATCGCGTGGAAGGCCTAATTCGGAAGGAACAAAAGTTAGAAGCAATTCTTTATCTGGATCATGATATACAATGGGAACAGCGATTTTTCCATAAAAGCCGCAGTTATTGCAATGAATTGCGTTGATGGTATCATCAAAAAGTACATTTAATGCAGATGGATTCACATTGTAATCAAATATTTGTTCAATATGGACTGCTGTTGGTTTTGAACAATGAGGACACTTTATTGTATGAGAGTACATTTTTTCTCCTGATCTGTAAATAAAAAAGATTAAGTTTTCGGTAACGAAAAACAAATTTTTGCACCATTTTTGTAGTGAGGATCAACCCAAATATTTCCTCCGTGGGCTTCTATAATAGCTCGAGTTAGGTATAAGCCTAATCCAGCACCTTTGGTATTTTGACTTACTTCATTAGCACGATAAAACCGATCAAAGATGTGAGGTATATCCACTGGTGCTATACCTAAACCTTGATCACTGACACAAACAATAACCTGGTTCTGCCGATCTTGCCCGTTAATAGTAATCTCACTGCCTTCAGATGAATATTTTATTGCGTTGGAAATAAGGTTGTTAAAAACTTGAGTAAGTCGAGTTTCATCTCCGAGAATTGCAGGGAAATCTTCAGGAAAATGCAGAGTAAATTTCCGTGAATTCTTTCCTAGTGAGCTTTCGCGAAACTTTTTTACAATTCTTTCGGCAAGCAGATCGAGACGGACTTGAGCTAAGTTTAATGATAGACCTTTGGCTTGAAGTCTTGATGCATCTAATAAATTATCTATTAATTCTGCTAAGTGATCTGCTTCTTCTTCAATAACTTGAAGGCTATCTTTGATAATTTCTTGATCCCAAGCAGCATCGTCTCGTCGCAACGTAGCTACATATCCTTTTATTAGAGCAACTGGTGTTTTTAATTCATGACTGATTACAGAAATGAAAGTGCTTTTCATTTCTTCGGCTTCTCTAAAGCGTGTAATATCGCGAACAGTGGCAATAATATTTAATAGAGTGCCTTCATCAGAAATAAGAGGAGAATAAGTGATTGCAACAGGAAGAGGATTGCCTTGTAGGCGAATTATATCGCCTTCTACGTAAAGTAAAGCTTCTTTTACAAGCGGCCATCCTCCCGCAACAGCTTCTTCAAGTGAAATTCCATGCCTTATTATTTTCCATTTAATTATTTGTTCGTGGGGATAGTTAATGATCTTTTTTTGAGAAAGACCAAGCATTCTCTCCAATGCAGGGTTGCAACGTTCAATAAGTTGGTTTTTTGTTAGGATGAGAATGCCATCTGCAACAGTATCAAGTAAAGCATCTATCCGTTTTTTCTCTTGAATGACTTGAGTATATAATTGGGCATTGTTAACAGCAACGGCAGCTTGGTCAGCGAAGGTTTGTAGAAGAATTCTATCATTCGCAGAAAAGCTAGCTGAGTAACTTCGGAAGATAACGATAACCCCAATTAGTTTCTCATATACGATTAAAGGAAGCCCGACACTGTTCATTAAGCCAGCACTAGCTGAATCGGTGATTGTTTGTACAAGCTGATATACTAAAGGAAGTTCGTTATTGATGGCATCGGTAGGGTGATGGTGTATGTGAGATAACAATATTTGGATGTATTTAAGCACTTGGTTGGGTAACCCATAAGATGTTGCGATGTACCACCCTTGTTCAATGTTTCTTAATGCAATAAAACCAGCTTGCCCAGCTAGCATTTCTACGGATATTTTTATAATTCGTTCTAATACAAGCTCTAAGTTCAGCTCTTGAGTGATGATGCGGGATATTTCTAATAAATAATCTCGCTGATGAATACGAAAATCGGGTAGCATAAAAATTTAGATTGATTTAAATACTTTATGTAAAATTTCAAGACCTTCGTCCATCTCTTTTTTATTAATAATCAATGGGGGAATAAGTCGAAGAACGTTTTGACCACACCCTAATATTAATAATCCATTTTCAAATGAACGCTGAACTATCTGATCGCGGAAATCTGAATGGGATAACTTACCTGGATGAGGTGATAGCACTTCAATAGCTAACATTAGCCCTTTTCCTCTGACATCAAAGATAAATGGAAACTCTCGTTTGAATTGATTTAATTTATCGAGTGCATAACAGCCAACATCCGCAGCATTTTGCATCAACTCTTTTTCAACTAACTGCAATGTTGTTAAGGCTGCTACACATGCAATTGGATTGCCGCCATAAGTATTTCCATGCGATCCAGGAGGCCAGCTCATTACGCTATCTTTTGCTATAATGCCTCCTAAAGGAATGCCAGATGCTACACCTTTAGCAAATGCGACAATATCAGGTTCAACATTGAAATGTTGAATTCCCCACCATTTTCCTGTCCTCCCTATGCCGGTTTGTACCTCATCGTCAATTAAAAGTATGCCATGTTTATCGCAAAGATTGCGCAAAGCCGGTAAAAAGTCAGGTGGGGGAATGACATATCCACCTTCACCTTGAATAGGTTCTATAAGAATACCGGCGACCTCGCTGGGTGGTGCTAGATGAGTGAATATTTGTTCCTCGATAAATCGGACTACAGTTTCTCCTATGCCTTCTCCGGGTTTAGAAATTAATAACGGGTGCAGGGGATCTGGAAATGGTGCGTGAAAAACACCATTTGTCATGGGGAAAAACCCTTGTCGGTAATGCGCTTTGCTTGCCATCATGCTTAATGCGCCCATTGTACGCCCGTGGAATGCATTGTAAAACGCAATAAATTTATCTCTGCCTGTATGATATCTGGCAAGCTTAATAGCTGCTTCAATTGCTTCTGTTCCTGAATTGCACAAGAAAATTTTCGCTTGTTCTTTAAACGGTGCTATTTGAGCTAACTTCTCGCTTAATTCAATCCAGCGCGGATGATAGAAATCTGATGATATGTGGATAAATTTTTCAGCTTGCTCTTGGATTGCTTTTACGACTAATGGATGAGAATGTCCTGTTGAGACAACAGCAATGCCTGAGGTAAAATCAAGAAATCTGTTGTTGTCCACATCCCATACTTCTACACCTTTGCCATGATCCATGACAAATGGATAGGGACGAATATAGCTAGGTGAATTAACCATTTTATCTCTTTGGATGTAGGAAGCACCAAGCTTCCCTGGGCACGAAGAATGATTCATTGTTTTATTTTGCTCCTGGATTAAGTGAGATGTAATGATGTGAGGATATGATTATAACAGAGAAAATCGTTTTTTGTAGGTTGTGTTATATTCCATCAATCATTTGTAGAGTTTTCTGTTTCTTCGTTTGTGATTGGTGTTTCACTTGGAGTAGGAGATGGTGTTATGGTTGAAGTTTCAGATGGAGTTGGAGTATGGGTCATTGAAGGTGTTGATAAAGGATAAATTGTTGTTGAATAGACTGGTTCTAATTTAAGGCGTGCATAATAATGAAAAGAGGAATTTGGATAGTTAATAAGGGTTTTATAGTAGTCATTAAATGCAGCTTTATTAGAATTCTGTCTTTCGTGAACAATAGCGCGTAAAGTGAAAAATTCAGCACACTCTTTGCTTCTTTTTGAACAAGTAAATTCTGGATGTGAAGATAGCGTGTTAAAGGAATTTATTGGTATGAATGAATAAGACAATAATTGAGTGATGACAATATTAAAAAATTGGTATATGTATTCATCCCAAAAATAGTTAGTCTCAATTACTATGGGATGTACCATATTTTCGTTCGGCTCATAAAGCAATTGAAATGAAAAATTATTATTCATTACTTCGATGACTGGAGGTTTTTGTTTTGGTTCAAATTCATTAAATGCTAATTGGACACTATTAACAGAATGAATAAAAAGCAGTTCGTTGCTGAGGGGATAATAAATCCATAATTCAGGACGCAGGTTTTTATGATGAAATATCAATAACCAAGTCTCATCAATACCATCAGCATCAAAATCTTTATTACCAGATGCCCTAATAGTTACTTTATTATTCAATAAGAAATTAACAATGCCCAATTTTTGTTTTTCTTGATCTTGTAAGAGGAAAAAGGAAAATAAAGAAGATAAAGCAGTTTTGGGAAAACATAAATCGTTTTTTGGTAAGGTTTTTTCTAATAATTGTTGTGAAAAAACAGCCATACAACTTTGATAAACATCTTCAGGTTTTTTATAGTAAGTTAGAAAAAGTTGAGCGCTATCAACATATGGATTTTTTACTATAGAATCTTCTGAAGTAAGTGATTTTAGATATTCGATAGCTTTATTGATGTCCCCTTTATATGCGTAAGCTATGCCTAATTTTAAGATAAGTTCATCTTTTGCATATAGGGAAAACATTTCTCCATTAGGCAATGGGGGTGGGGGCCATAAAGGCAGCAATTGTTCACCAATTTCTATAAACTGATCTACTTTCCATTTATTTTGTGCATGTTCTAGAACTAAAACGCAATAACCTTGCAAACCATTTTGTGGAGCAACTTGGTAATAAATTTCTTTCATCTCGAAATGATTGTTAATCAACGTAAAAGTTGCTTCAATAAAGATAGGACAAGAGGGAAACATAGTTCCATGAAACACGAAAAGTAATTTTCCATCTGAATCCTCTTGTGTCAACCACTTTCCTTGATAGGGCATACCAATAGGTATGTTAATGGAATGATTAAAAGGATACATTTTGTAAGGAGTGTTCGAAATATCAAAAACTCTGGGGAGCGATAAATTTTGGAAATCGGAAGTTGGAATTGAGTAAAGAATTACTTCTGGAAAGTTGTCTTTGTTAATATCCTCAAATAGAAGATATGAATCACCTGGTGCTGTGAAATCAAATTCAACGAAAAGCGGCTGAATTGAATAATGTGAATTTGTATTTAATATCCAAAATAAACCTTTACCGCATCCGGAAATGTGGAGTATATATGCTTCGTTAATGCCAGATGGCGGTCGAATAGAATAGGTATTGAAGGAAAGATTTTTTTGACGCGATTGCAACCAAACAGCTAATTCTGTTATTGTTGTAATTTTGTTATTGAGGAGATTTGCGATAAGCTTCGCATAGTAAGTGGCTGCTAGGGGATGATTGGCTTTTGCAAGATAGTAAGCTATTTTTTCATAGTAATCAATGGTAATTTGATTAGGGTAATTTGCTATTATTTCACTAACCATTATTGCGGGGGGGAGAAATAATTCTGCAAGTTCCCGCTTTGAGGTTGATAAGTCGGATAATGAAAGAGAATAGCTTTCCATTTGACGAAGCTTGTTATTGGCTTCTTCAAAAGACCAGGGAGATAATTTATATCCACTCTTGTTATATAGCATGTAGATAGGTGTAAGAGTATCAGGTGGGGTTTGTGTCGGAAGGAATGTCGGGGAAACAGTAGCAGTCGGTGTATGTGATGCAGTTGGTTTTGGTGTGAAGTTAGGAGTATTAGTTTTGGAGGGGATTAAGATTGGTTTCTGAATGATATGTCGCGTGATTGTTGGTGAGGTTGCGGAGCTTGGAATAAATTGAGTAAAGGGGGTGGATGTCAGTTTAAATAAAGAGCAAGCAATAGTTGATACCAAACTGATA
>DAOUFY010000041.1:0-9168 GCA_034429745.1 Anaerolineales bacterium | reverse complement strand
TCCCTTGGATTTGCCTTTGCTTTTATTTGTCCTATGGGCAATTGGGACAACAATATACCACATAATTTACGGAGGTGTTAAAGAAGAGATTGCTATTTCTGAGATGAGAATCATTAGTTATTATCTAACTTTTTTTCTTTCAACGAATTTGATCAGAAACTCTGAAGCCCTCTCGCGGATCGTCAAAGGATTGCTATGGATCGCAACAATTGTAGCTTTATTAATGATTATTCAGTTTATTTTAGGTACGAATATTAGAATCTTACCAGGCAGAGTAGAACATCTCATTACAGATGGTACAGTGTATAGTCAAATAACCCGGCTAATGGATACAACCGGCGAAGGACTGATAACGGTTGCTTTTATTGTCCAAACTACCTTGTTATTTATTCAGAAAATAAAGTTTACTCATTTTGTACGGCTGTTCCAATGGGCTATTTTAGGCGTTGGAGTAATTTTAACCTTCAGCCGCTCCCATTGGATATTAACCCTATTTTCTCTTTTTATGTTGCTCTTCTTTATCGAAGCGAAAATTCGATGGAGAATTCTGAAGTGGTTTTTAGTATTATTTTTCCTTTCGCCTATCGTATTGCTGCCCGTGCTTGCTGCTCCTGATTCAGCTCCAGCGCATCTTGTTAATGCCTCTATTGAACGATTTTTTTCTGTAACAAATTTTGAAAATTATGTATCAGGAGGAGAATCGACGCTTCGTTGGAGAGATTTTGAATATGTCTATGGTATTCCCCAAATTATTAAACATCCTGTAACCGGGTTAGGGTTAGGAGCAAAGTATCGAGACCCAATATATGACGTTGATGCAAAAGAGAAAGGATTATTATATTACTTGCATAACAGCCATTTATGGATAGCAATAAAAACTGGTTTGATAGGTTATTTGTTTTTTATTTCTTTTCTCTTCTTTGCTGTTTGGCGCGGTTTCAGGTTGTACAAAGATGTAGATGATCTATATTTTCGGGGGGCAGTATTAGGTTTTACTTTAGCTGTTTTCAGTGCCATCTGGGTTGGGCTCATTCATGCTGTCTTTATGAGCTTATTTTGGACTCCATTGCTGGGATTAATTATCGGGATCAATGAATCCATTTATCGTTTATAAATTCCAACACCAATACTACTATCGTCACCTATTAGTACTAATAGGTGATTGCTTAATGGATAAAACCTCCCTAAAATGTAAGCAGGGAGGATTTTTGTGAGAAAATTAGTTGTCAATGTCGGCAGCACTCTTTTGATTTTATTTATCATTCTTACCTCTTGCCGGCCACAAGGGATGATCCCGATTACAGGAAATGAAGAAACCACTGAACCTGTTGCTCAACAATTAGAAGACGTTACGCCCACTCCTGAAACATCCCTCGCTGCGACGACAGAAGGAACAGTGTCCCAAACGGCAGAAATACCTGTCTTAACACCAACTGTTGAGCCTGAAATCATCTCAATTGAAAGTCCAACGGTTGTTTTAACTGTTACAGATACTCCAACCTCAAAGAATACTACGGATATACCAACAGAAACAAATATAACAATTACACCTTCGGTTCAGGTTCCAGAAACGCAAGGCTTATTGCAAAGTGCGTCTGCTTCCTTACTTTGGAAAGCAGACTTTGAAACTGGAAATCTTAGCCAATATGAAAGCTATGGGGGATTTGTTAGACGCAATCCAACTGATTCATATACTATCTCTAAAGCTTATGCCCATCAGGGCAATTTTGCAGCAGCGCTTACCATAGATACGACTAAACCATCACCCTCGGGAGAATACGCAGCATTTCTATTTTTATGGAATCAATTGCTATTGGAGGGAGATAATTATTATTCAGCTTGGTATTATATCCCTCAAGAAATCTCGACGCGCTATTGGTGGAATATCTGGCAATGGAAATCCACCTATGATGGCAATAGTGATCATAGCCAGCCGATGTTTTGTTTGGATGTTGTTAAAGGGAGCAGCGGATTGGATATACGACTGTTTTACCGGCCGGATCTAGAATTTCCTCAGAAAAAAATGTTTACCCAAACGATTAAAAAAGTACCAACGAATCAATGGTTTCACTTAGAAGGTTATTATCGGCGTGGGCAAAATAATGATGGCGAAGTTGTGATTTGGCTAGATGGCGTAGAAATCTTTCATGTGAGCGGTTATCCAACAGTACTGAGTGATAATACCCTTTATTGGTCGCTTAACCATTACACCGATTGGATTCAGCCAAATCCCTTTACTATATATGTAGATGATGTCGCATTAAGTAAAACGCGCTTAGGACCTTCAGTGATGACAACTACCTTGTCTTCGCAAAAGGTTCCGTTAAATCAACCTGCCGGGGCTTTAATAGGTGAATTTCAGACTATATTCAGCGGCGAGCCCCAGGGTACAAACTACACCTATCAACTTGTTCAAGGCAGCGGGGGAGAGGATAATGCTTACTTTAAAATCGAAAGCAATCAATTACTAACTAATGGTGTAATAGGCTCTCAAGAAAAAACGAGCTTTGCTATTTTGGTAAGAACTGAAGATAATGCAGGACATCACATCACAACACCATTTGTATTGGATATCATACCGCCACCAGCCGCGCCACAATTGATTGCTCCACAGGGAAATGTAACCAATACCCGTCAGCCTGTGTTTCAATGGCGTCAAGTAAATGGCGCAACGAGTTACTTTTTGCATGTCTATAGAAGCAGTACAACCTCTCCGTTTGAGCAAGAAGTGGTTCCCAACTGTCAAAATAGCGTTTGCAGTTTTACTCTTCCCTTTTTGTTGACTGATGGAATATATCAATTTAGAGTTAAAGCAAAGAATATTTCTGGCTGGGGAGAATTCAGTGCCTGGAAGGTTTTTTCGATTAAGTTGAAAGGCAATAAACTAAAAAGCCCTACGCTGCTTTCTCCAAATGGTTTAATTAATACGGATTTACCGCAATATTCTTGGCAAGCAGTTGAAGGGGCAAAAGGTTATGCGATCTCGATCATTGATTATTTGCAACGAAAAGTATTATGGGTAAATTCTGTCCCGGTACAGTGTAACGAGACTATTTGCACTTATTCACAGCCGACACCATTAGGTGCTGGATCCTATGGATTCAAGGTAAAAGCATTAGGGGAAAATGGCAATGACAGCACATTTTCCGCAGTTAAGAATTTTATCGTAAGGCCTCCCCAACGGCCTGTTATACTCGTTAGCCCTAATGCGCAAAGCGGCAGTCGTCCTGTTTTCACTTGGCAGCCTGTGCCTAGGGCAAGCCGGTATTATCTTTTAGTCTATCAAGCTAATAATGGACGTTTTCCGATTCGAACTGTCATTACTCCAGCTGCTGCGGGATGCAGTAGCGGAACTGTTCCTTGCCGCTACACCGCTCCACTGGCTTTAAGTAATGGACTTTACATGTTCAAAGTAAGGGCCTATAGTGAGGGAAAATGGGGTCCTTATAGTGATTATATGAATTTTAGTGTAGTTCAATAAAAAGTTGTATATTTAATAGCCCCAGTGAATTATAGACTAAAAAGAAGTAGCCCCTATATATTCTTGGTTGAATCAAATTGGTTGTTTATATTGTGTTTTAATGGCAAAGTTATATTTATGGATTTAGCAGGATAATACCATCTCTGGCGGCAAGCCGTATTTCCTTTACTAAACTTCCATCATTCACTTGTGGTTGTTGGCTGCCTTTAATTTTGCGATATTGGCGCGGTAAGGTAATGATGCGGCTTTGAGAAGTAGCATTGACAATTACCAAACCACCTGTAAATTCACGCCAATAAACCTCGGGGCTTCCCTCCTGTAGAGAAATTTCATCTAACCACACTTTTCCCAACGCCTCTCCTAATCCAAATACCAAGGAGGCATTGGATTCACTTATTTTTGCCGGCATTGAAAAAGAAAACTGTGCCCATGTTGTCCCAATTTTCACTTTTCCGAAATTTAAAATGATATCCCAAGGTTCATAGGATTGCTGTACAAAAATTGTTAATGGACGTTCCCGATCTGCTTTAGCCCAAAAGGTAAGTGTGTAATCTTCCCCTTTTTTTATATTTATAGGATCGTAAGAGAAAGAAGCTTCCCAATCTATACCGCGTGTTTTGTTGATGTTTAATAATGCTGACGTTTTACCAGAGGTTGCCAAGTTATCGAAAACAGCCTCTATCAAAGATCCTTTTTCTGCCCAAGAAACCCATTGCTCAAAATCCTCTTGATTATCTAATTTTCCTGCTGGTATTAGAGACGGCGATTTTAAGGAATTTTCAACCCGTGTTGCTGGTTTTAGAGGCATCCCTAAATAACCACGTCCTTTTCCAGCGTTGTCATATTCATCAAACCACATAAGACATAATGATGCATGGCCGTTGGTATTCATTTCATAAGAGAAATAACCATCACCAAGCAAGGCTGTTGTTAACCCAAAACGCATTTTTTGAAAATTGGGCTGAAAACCTGGTTTGTCACATAAATTCTCATACTCACCTTGAAAAAATGCATCTGGGTAACTATCATCTTGGTATGTTTGAATAAGCGTTAGGTTAGGTCGCTGAGCTTTTTTCACCCACTCTAAATAACTACCAAAATATGTTTGTCCAAATACAGTTTGAGACCACCCACTTTGATAGGATGAGCCATCATCTTTAGGAAAACCTTCAAAAGTGTTGCCATTAAGAATTGAATAGTTTGGCATTCCCCAATTAACAACGATAAGCTTATTTTTTCCAATGGCTTTACGGATATGTTCTTCGTACTCCTTTAACCCCTCATTCCATGCCATATCAAAAGATTGATAATTTTCATTAAGATGATTAGTTTGCTCTGCATCAATGCTTCGGGCGGTTGAATTACCAATTAACCAACTCGCATCAGCATCGGCTCGATCAATAAGCACACCATCCCAGATAGGATCAGTTAGCAAATCAATGGTTTTTTGTGCATGGTATATACGCCATGTATTGAAATCTTGTTTTTCATCAATTTTTGCTTTAGGGCTTAATGTACTTAAGTTTAGAACCCAAGTGTTAGGCCAAAAGCTAATATGAGATGCTACTCTGTCCCCTGCATCGTGTGGTGAAGCAGGTCGAATAAAACCGCGCATGACGCTAAGTGTACGTTCTTTCTCATGTACCTCCTTAACTATCATGCTCTCATTATTAACCACAATGGTATCACCTGGCAAAAATAGGTTAAGTTCTCCCTCGTTCGTTGTTAATTTCACCTCTTCAACCGGTATTGTTGTTGTAACAGCGTCAATATTTTTCCTCAAGCGACTACCAACCTGGGTGAGAAACCATTCAGAAGGTATTTTCCTCAATAACATGTTTTCTTCTGCTTGTGGGTTATCTGGATCATAACTCAATTCACATGCGTTAGTTGAAGTAAGTAAAATGATTTTTGGGTTAATTTTTTTGATACGATAGGCAGCCTCAACATTGTATGGTTGTAATGCAATCCAATCGTAACGAGCAAGTTCCTCTGGTGTTTGTGTTTCCGTTGAGGGCCACCATAACCCTAAGCGTGGAAAAGGAGGTTCTGCGTTTATTTGAAGTGGAAAAAACGCAATTCTTATGAAAACAAATGGCAACAAAAATGCCCAGTTAATTAATCTCATAAGTAATAAAAGTGTAAGAATTTATAGAGGCATTGTCAAGCACTTTATTTTGAAAGAATTATATAATAGCATATTGATGAAAGATGGGACCTTTTCTAGATACCCTTTGACACTCTATGAAACCGTTAAAGCTAGCGTTTTGTTAACAGGAAAGAATTTGACTACAATGACTAATATGATTGTCTCTTTGGCTCATCTACTTTTTTTGTTTTATTAGATACTTTATGTAAAATTCTCCTTGACGAAGAATAATGGGTATGGTAAAATTACTTTTCGTGCCTGTCTTTTAGACGAGGCTTAAAATAAAATGAGAAAGCATTATTGGCAATATTACACTATTGAATAATCGAGAGCGAAGGATTTATTAAGAAAAAAAGATGGAGGCAAGATGCCCACAATTAATCAGTTGATACGCAAGGGACGTCAATCAAAAAAGGTGAAAAGCAAAGCTCCGGCTTTGTTATACACGTTGAACTCAATGAAGCAGCGCCGCGTCAAGCAACCCAAAGGTGCACCGCAAAAACGCGGCGTGTGTACTGTTGTGCGTACAATGACGCCTAAAAAGCCTAATTCTGCATTGCGGAAAATCGCTCGTGTGCGCTTATCTAATGGTATGGAAGTAACAGCGTACATTCCGGGTGAGGGGCACAGTCTGCAGGAGCACTCTGTGGTAATGGTACGCGGTGGTAGAGTGAAGGATTTGCCTGGTGTGCGTTATCATATTGTGCGAGGTACATTAGATACCACCGGCGTAGAAGCTCGAATGCAAGGGCGTTCTAAGTATGGGACTAAACGTCCAAAGAAAAAGTAGGAGTAAAGCATGGCGCGAAGATATAAACCAGAAAAAAGGCAGATAGAACCAGATCCGCGTTTCCGAAGTGAGAGACTTCAATCTTTCATCAATCGAGTGATGAAGAACGGCAAGAAAAGCGTGGCAATGCGCTTGGTATATGAAGCGCTGGATATTGTTGCTGAAAAGACGAAGCGCGATCATTTAGAGGTTTTTGAACAGGTTTTGCAAAATATTGCTCCTGCAATGGAGGTAAGGCCGCGCCGCGTCGGTGGGGCTACTTATCAGGTCCCCATGGAAGTGCAACCGGATAGGCAGTTTGCTTTGGCTACCCGTTGGTTGATTGCGGCTGCTCGTGGCCGGTCTGGGAAAAATTTTGCAGAAAAATTAGCAGCAGAATGCCTAGATGCTTTAAATAAGACTGGGGCTGCTGTAAAGAAAAGAGAAGAGACGCACAAGATGGCAGAAGCCAATCGCGCCTTTTCGCATTATAGAATTTAAACCGTTTATTTTGCACCTTAATAATTGAGTAGATCATCATGTCTCGAGAGTTTTCCCTAGAGCTGTACAGAAATATAGGCATTATCGCCCATATTGACGCGGGGAAAACTACCACTACGGAGCGAATATTATTCTATACCGGTAAGACCCACCGTCTTGGCTCTGTTGATGAAGGTACTACTGTTACGGATTGGATGGAGCAAGAGCGCGAACGAGGCATTACTATCGTTTCTGCGGCAGTATCTGCAATATGGAAAGGGCATTTAATCAATATTATAGATACGCCAGGACACATAGATTTTACAGCAGAAGTGCAGCGCTGCTTGCGTGTTTTAGATGGCGGGGTCGTGATTTTTGATGCGGTCCAAGGGGTAGAACCTCAAAGTGAGACAGTCTGGCGTCAAGCCGATCGCTATAAAGTACCGCGGATTTGTTTTGCCAATAAAATGGACCGAGTTGGCGCTTCACTGGATAGGACAATTGAGACTATCCGTCAGCGACTGGGCGCAAAAGCAATTGCTATGCAATTGCCCATCGGGAGTGAAGCGAATTTTATTGGCATGGTAGATCTTCTCACTGAGAAGGCTTATGTGTGGGAAGATCAACTGGGTGTCGAGCCACGCGAGATCGAAATTCCCGCTGATCTAGTAGAATCTGTACAGCAAAAGCGAGAAGAACTTATTGAGGCTATCGCAGAAACCGATGAGGAGCTAACTCATAAGTATTTGGAGGGTATTCCCCTTTCAGTTGAAGAATTGAAGAAAGGATTGCGCAAAGCAATATTAGGGGGAGTATTGACTCCAGTCTTTTGTGGAAGTTCGCTGCGAAATAAGGGCGTTCAGCTGCTTTTAGATGCAATTGTAGATTATCTTCCCTCGCCTTTAGAAGTCCCACCAGTAAAGGGCGTAAAGCCAAATACTGATGAGGAGATCATTCGCAAACCAAGCGATGATGAACCGTTTAGCGCCTTGGTTTTTAAGATCGTAAGTGATCCTTATATGGGGCGTTTGGCTTACTTCCGAGTATATTCGGGAAAGATCAATCAAGGGAAGATGACATATAATGCTACTAAGCAGCAAAATGAACGCATGGGACGCTTGCTGAGGATGTATGCTGATCGCCGAGAAGATATTACCGAAGTGTTCACGGGTGATATTGCAGCGGTGTTGGGGGTTAAAAATACCTTTACGGGAGATACTCTATGCGATCCTTCACACCCAATTGTGCTGGAAAGCATTACTTTCCCTGAACCTGTGATTTATGTTGCGGTAGAACCAAAGACCCAAGCTGACCAATCAAAGCTTGCTGAAGCGCTACAGCGGTTGGCAGAAGAAGATCCAACTTTTCGAGTGCGAACCGATGAAAATACTGGCCAGACAATAATCGCCGGTATGGGAGAGCTGCATTTAGATGTATTGGTTGACCGCATGGTGCGAGAGTTTCGGGTTCAAGCCCGAGTGGGGAAACCTCAAGTGGCATATCGTGAAACTATCACGCGCTTTGTGCCAAAAGTGGATTATCGTCATGTAAAGCAAAGCGGTGGACACGGACAATATGCTCATGTTGTCTTAGAGCTCGAGCCAGGAGAAAGAGGCAGCGGGGTGGTTTTCGAGAGCGATATCAAGCAAGGAGTAATTCCTAGCCAATATATCCCAGCCGTGGAAAAAGGCGTTCTTGAAGCAGCTGAATCGGGTGTTTTGGCTGGTTATCCTACAACTGATATCAAAGTACGCTTATATGATGGCTCTTTTCATGAGGTTGATTCCAGTGATATAGCTTTCAAGATTGCTGGATCAATGGCTTTCAAAGAGGGTGTTCAAA
Source organism: Anaerolineales bacterium (assembly GCA_034429745.1). Classification (GTDB taxonomy): domain Bacteria; phylum Chloroflexota; class Anaerolineae; order Anaerolineales; family DRKV01; genus JBAXBF01. The sequence continues at coordinate 447 of DAOUFY010000041.1, read as the reverse complement.
AAGGAGCCCCTGTTTTATTAGAGCCAATTATGAAAGTAGAAGTACTAACACCTGAGGAATTTACTGGAGACGTGATCGGTCAGCTCAATCAACGGCGGGGTGAGATTTTAGGAATTGAGATGCGCCCCGGCAATATTCAAGCAGTAGATGCGCATGTCCCACTAGCAGAGATGTTTGGTTATGCTACACACCTGCGCTCAGCTACTCAGGGACGCGGCGCTTTTACAATGGAATTTAGTTACTATGCGCAAGTACCCGAAAGTACTGCGAAAGCAATTATGGGTTATTAAGATTATTTTGTTGAAGGAGAAAATCAATGGCGAAGCAAAAGTATGAGCGAACGAAACCGCATTTAAACGTAGGGACAATGGGGCACATTGACCACGGGAAGACGACATTGACGGCGGCGATCACCAAATGGTGTGCTATGCAGGGGAAAGGCGAGTA
>DAOUFY010000040.1:0-2553 GCA_034429745.1 Anaerolineales bacterium | reverse complement strand
GCCAGAAGGGGATGAAAGCAGAAGAAATGATGATATTGGTTTAACTCATGTTCATCATTTTTATACTCGGCGTAATTTATGGATAAACTCAGTACTCATATTTGTTATATCAAACATTTCTGACAATCACATAAAAAATATGCTAATGTTTGGATTTAATAATGTGCAACAAAGACATTGCCGATTGAATGCTATGAGGTTTAATGTATCCTATCCGTCAAATATTACTAGTGGAACTATGTACATTCCTTCCATTACAAGGGAGAATAATATTCTTCAACAACTAGAAAATAAGTATTTTTATAGGTTGTTACCAATTTTAAAAAGGAATATTAGAAGAGAAACAATAATATCAACAAATTGTTCAACTTTTTGTTCGGATGTCATAAGCAATAACATGGATTATATTTTTATCGATCCTCCCTTTGGTGCTAATTTGATGTATTCTGAACTTAATTTTATTTGGGAGGCATGGCTAAGAATCATTACCAACAATAAAACTGAAGCTATTATAAATAAAACTCACCTTAAAGCATTATCAGAATACCAGATGTTGATGCAAGCGAGTTTTACAGAGTTCTACCGCGTCCTCAAGCCCGGTCATTGGATGACGGTGGAATTTCATAACTCCCAAAACGCTATCTGGAACGCTATTCAAGAAGCCTTGCAGCAAGCCCGTTTTGTCATTGCGGATGTACGTGTTTTAGATAAGCAGCAGGGTACTTTTAAACAGGTTACTTCAACTGCCGCTGTCAAACAAGATCTTATCATCTCAGCGTACAAGCCTAATGATAATCTTGAAGAACGCTTTAAGCTTAAAGCCGGTACGGAAGAAGGTGTCTGGGAGTTTGTGCGCTATCACTTAGACAAGCTGCCGGTGGTTAATTTATTCAAGGGCGCTCTTGCGGTAAACGCTGAGCGCCAAGCTTTTCTGCTTTTCGATCGCATGGTCGCTTTTCACGTTCAGCGCGGGGTGATGGTGCCCATTTCTGCGGCGGAATTTTATGCCGGGTTGGAGAAGCGCTTTACACGCCGCGATGGCATGTACTTTTTGCCGCACCAAGTTGTAGAATATGACCGCGCCCTATTGGAGCTTGGCAAACCAATGCAGCTCACCTTCTATGTCAATGATGAGAAAAGCGCTATACAGTGGCTGAAACAGCAGCTTGACCCAGCCCTAGGCGGTGAGCCTAAAACTCAGGGCGAACTGACCAACGACTTTAACCGCGTGATGAACCGCGCTAAACATGAACAGCCACTAGAGTTGATCGAAATCCTAAAACAAAACTTTCTGCAGAATAAAGATGGGAAGTGGTATGTGCCGGATCACAATAAAGCTGCCGATTTAGAAAAAATACGTCAGCGCGCCTTGCTGCGAGAATTCAAGGAATACACTGAAGGAAGCGGGCGGCTGCGCGTCTTTCGCAGTGAAGCGATGCGGGCCGGGTTCACCGACTGTTTCAAGCGTCAGGATTATGATACAATCATCAAGGTCGCCAAGCGTCTGCCGGAAGAGGTGCTGCGAGAAGATCCAGACTTGCTGATGTATTATGACAGTGCCATGCTAAGAAAGGAGAGGAGTTGACAAGTGAGGAAACAAAAAACGTCTAAGAAGCGTAATATTTTATTTGTCCTTTTTAGCCATTTATGCTATAGTGTAAATATATCCCCCCTGTTCCCTCGGGTGCAGGGTGCGAGGCGGCGAATAACCGCCTCTGCTTATTTAATATAACTTATGGCAAAATCACGGAATCCTTACAAATTATTCTCAGATAAAAGGAAATAAATATGGGATTTGAAACGCCAATTACTATCGAAAAAGTCATTCAAGGCATTGAGAAAAACATGTACGTTCTGCCAGCTATTCAACGCGAGTTTGTTTGGGATGCAGAACAGATAGAAAAGTTGTTTGATTCTCTGATGCGGGGCTACCCCATTGGTTCGTTTCTATTTTGGAAAATTGAACCAGAGCGCATTCAGGACTTTCAATTCTACCGTTTTATGGATTATTATCATGAAAAAAACTACAGACATAATGAGCCAATTGAATTAATAGATGGTAGCAGCGTAATTGCAGTCTTAGATGGTCAGCAGCGATTGACTGCCTTGAATATTGGTCTGAAGGGCTGGTTTGCAAACAAACTGCCCTATTACAACTGGAAAAGCGATAAGGCATTTCCAAAGAGACGTTTATATCTCAACTTACTTAGCCCTCCCGAAGAAAATGATAACGCCTTTGAATTTAAAATGTTACGGGAAGAAGAAGTCAAAAACATCATCAGGGAAAAGTATTGGTTTTGTGTTAATGATATCTTTAAATTCAAAGATTTACAGGATGCAATGTATTATTGCATAGAAAACGGGTTAACTGCCGATAAAGTTACCTTTCCTTCAAAAACATTGATGGAGTTGTATCGCGTTATTAGAGAAAAACCTATCATTAATTATTATCTGGAAGAAAGTCAGGATTTAGATAAAGTGTTGAACATATTTATCCGCGTTAATTCGGGCGGTACTGTTCTCAGTTATTCTGATATGCTTCTGTCCATAGCT
>DAOUFY010000039.1:0-16174 GCA_034429745.1 Anaerolineales bacterium | reverse complement strand
CGATCTTGACGATAGGCTTATTGGTTCTCACAATATATATTCCTGGCTGTTCATCTTTGAAAGAAAAACGGAGTGTCTTAAAACCTCTTTTGAATGATCTTCATCGAGCTTTCAATATTTCGGCTGCTGAGATAGCCTATCATGATATATGGCAAACAACACAAATTGGGTGTGTCATCATCAGCAATGATGGCGCTCATAATCAACGCAGTTTGCAGAAGGTATATCACTGGGTGGAAGAGCGTTACCCTAATATTGAAGTACAAGATATGTCCATCCAATTATTATAAGTTGATTAATACGATATAATTAAAAGCAATTATGGAAGAGGCAAAAATAAAAAACCGCTTGGTAAGTTCGGTGATGATCAATGATGAACAAAAAACCGACTATGCCTTGAGACCTAAATATCTTAAAGAGCTCATCGGGCAGGATCAAATAAAAAAGAATTTAGAGATTCTTATTGGGGCTGCTAAACAGCGCGGCGAGCCTTTAGATCATATTCTTTTTTATGGACCCCCGGGCTTGGGTAAAACAACTCTTGCTCATGTTGTTGCCAATGAAATGGGTGCCCAAATAAGAATTACTGCAGGACCAGCGATAGAACGCCCTGGTGATCTAGCTGCCATTCTAACGAATCTGCATGGAGGGGATATTCTTTTTATTGATGAGGTTCATCGTCTGGGAAGAGTAGTGGAAGAAATATTATATCCAGCTATGGAAGATTATGCTTTGGATATTGTAATTGGCAAAGGTCCATCTGCCCGCTCCATTCGGTTAAATTTACCTCACTTTTCTGTTATTGGAGCTACTACTCGCTTGGCATTGGTGAGTGCTCCTCTGCGGGCTCGGTTTGGTGTTACTTATCGTTTGGATTATTACGACAACGAGGCGATGAAGCAAATTATTCAGCGCGGAGCTGATCTAATGCAGGTGTCTATTGATGAAGGTGGAATAACAGAAATAAGTCGCCGCGCAAGAGGAACTCCGCGAGTAGCTTTACGTTTGCTGCGGCGGGTACGCGACTATGCCCAAGTAAAAGCTAATGGATTAATAAATCAGGAAGTTGCCGCCGAAGCTCTCACGTTATTAAATGTTGACCATTTGGGTTTGGATGAAATAGATCGCAAAGTACTCTTGATCTTAATAGAGAAGTACAATGGCGGTCCAGTAGGTATTAATACCATTGCAGCTTCTCTTAGTGAGGAACAAGAAACAATTATGGAAGTTATTGAACCATATTTACTGCAATTGGGATTTTTAGAACGCACTCCCCAAGGACGAATTGCCACTCAACGCGCCTACGAGCACTTTAACATTCCGTATCAAGCGGTAAAGCAAGAAAGGCTTTTCTGACAAGGATGCGAACCGACGATTTCGATTACAACTTACCTGATGAGTTGATTGCTCAAACTGCAGCTCGACCGCGAGATTCTGCTCGATTGATGGTACTTCATCGCAATTCACAAGCTGGAGAGGCGGAGATTGAACATGCAATATTTGCTCAACTTCCAAAGTATCTATCCGCTGGTGATGTGCTGGTGCTTAATCAAACCAAAGTAATACCGGCTCGGTTGTATGCGCGTAAAAAGCCAAGCGGAGGAAAAGTTGAAGTATTGCTATTGAAAAAAGAAAGCGACATTTTATCAAATGGAGGTGAGGTTTGGACAGCACTTCTTGGTGGAAAAAACATTAAACAAGATCAGCAAATTGAGGTAGAAGGGGGAATAACAGCCCTTGTTATAAACTCTTTAGGAGAAGGGCGGTTTCAGCTGAGATTTGAGCAGCCACTATCTCCGCATTTATCAAAGATTGGCAGCATGCCACTTCCCCCTTATATAAAGTCATATCCCAAAAATCCTGATGATTACCAGACTGTATATGCTCAGGACCCTGGTTCTGCAGCAGCCCCAACAGCGGGTTTGCATTTTACACCTGAATTGTTGGAGAATATTCGACAAATGGGTGTATGTATCGAAAAAATCACTCTCCATGTGGGGTTAGACACTTTTTTACCGGTTCGCGAGGAGCATCCCGAAGAGCATAAAATTCATTCAGAATGGTGTCATGTATCACAAAGGACGGTTGATGTTTTGAGACAAGCTAAAGAACGTGGAAAGAGGATTATCGCAGTTGGGACAACTACTGTACGTACATTGGAAACATTGGCGCAGGTAAATCCCAAAGATCCTTTATCAAAAGGATATGAAGGAACAACGAGGTTGTATATTTTGCCAGGCTTTTCATTTCGAATCATAGACGCAATGATTACAAATTTCCATTTGCCGAAATCTACTTTACTAATGTTAGTTTGTGCATTTGCAGGCAGGGAGCGGGTGTTAAAGGCATATGAGACTGCCATACAAGAAAGATACCGCTTTTACTCCTTTGGAGATGCAATGCTTATCATATAAAACATCAAAAGGATATCTATCAAATAAGGAAAAACTATGAACGCAATTGATATTATCATAAAAAAAAGAGATAAGAAGGAACTTAGCCGAGAAGAGATAGAGTACTTTATTCAGCATTATACAAAAGGAGATATTGCGGATTATCAGGCAGCGGCATGGGCGATGGCAGTGATGCTTAATGGAATGACTGCCCGCGAAACAAAAGATTTAACCATGGCAATGGTTAAATCGGGTGAGCAGCTTGATTTTTCATCCATATCCTCTTTTGTTGTTGATAAGCATTCCACAGGAGGGGTGGGAGATAAAACAACTTTAGCAGTTGCTCCTATGGTGGCGGCTTGTGGTCTTCCTGTTGGCAAGATGTCGGGCAGGGGGTTAGGTTTTAGTGGTGGGACAATTGATAAATTGGAATCTATTCCTGGTTTTAGAGCGAACCTTACAGTAAAGGAATTTTTTAATCAATTAAAGGAAATTGGCTTGGTAGTAAGTGGGCAAAGCGTTGATCTTGCTCCGGCTGATGGGAAGCTTTATGCATTAAGAGATGTAACTGGAACAGTTCCATCATTGCCGCTGATTGCCTCTTCCATAATGAGTAAAAAATTGGCAGCCGGAGCTCATGCCATTGTTTTAGATGTAAAGACAGGCCTAGGGGCATTTATGCAGACCCTTGAAGAAGCCAAGCAGCTAGCAAGGCTGATGGTAGAAATTGCTCATTTAGCTGAAAAAGAAGCCATTGCAGTAATTTCGGATATGAACCAACCTCTTGGTTATGCTGTCGGAAATGCATTGGAACTCATAGAGGCGATTGATACATTGCATGGCAAAGGTCCGCGTGATTTTGTTGAGCATTGTCTTGTTATTGCAGGTTATATGCTTTATCTTGCAAAGAAAGTGAATAACTTAGAGGAGGGAAAAAGGCTGGCTTTAAAAACAATTGAGGATGGCAGTGCATGGAAGAAATTTCGAGAAATGGTATCTGCACAAGGGGGAGATGTTACAACGGTTGATGATGTAACGAAATTGCCCAAAGCACGTCTGATAGAGAAAGTTGCAGCACAAGCAAGTGGATATATATTAGGAATTCATGCTGCACAGGTGGGCGAGGCAGCAGTATTATTAGGTGCTGGGCGCGAAAAGAAGGGAGACCCTATTGATTATTCAGTCGGAGTAGTGCTGCATTGCAAAGTGGGTGATTATGTTGAAAAAGAACAACCGCTTTTCACAATACATGCTAATAGTGAAGCAAAATTGGCCCTGGCGCGTGAGAAACTTTTAGGTGCGCTAAGCTGGAGCAAGGAAAAAGTGCCTCCACTCCCCTTATTTTATGGCACTTATCCTGAAGAAATTGGATGAGGTACTTGAACTGAACAATATGAAATTTGTAAATATGCGTAACATAATACATTGGATAGTGAGGCTTATCATAATTGGTGGGTTAGGCTGTCTGCTTGCTTGGACAAATCAGGCATATGCCCAAGAAAAGGAGCCTACTTATCCTATTTACGTTGTTCAAGAAGGGGACAACTTTTGGAGTATTGCCCAACGGTTTAATGTTACGGTTGATGAGATAGCAGCAGCAAATGGCATTAGTGATCCCAATCAATTGCAAGTGGGTATGGAATTGAAAATTCCTGGGATAAGCGGAATAGAAGGGAAATTGATAACAGAGAAAGTTCCCTTTGGAGAGGACTTAAAGAGCTTAAGCCGCAAATATCAATTTCCAATACCTACTTTAGCCAAACTTAACCGCTTAGTGAGTCCTGCTTCGCTGTATGTTGGAAAAAACCTCGTTTTAACGGAGCAACTGGGTAAAAGAGAAGAAGATGAAAATTTTAGCAAAACTTGGCTGAAGTCCAACCAATCCATCCTTGAGCTAGCAGTATTAAGTGGGGAAAACCCTTGGAAAATCCTCAAAGTAAATGGCTTTGACAGCAGCTGTCAGGTCTTACCTCATGATACTTTATTTATAAAAGGGGACGGCAGCGAATCTGCAGGGAGTCTGCCTCCCCAGATTCAAGCTGCGGACGTACAATCACTGCCATTGGGCCAAGGGAAAACAGCTACCATTAGAATAATGCTGGACTCTGAAGGTCTAGGCACTCAAGCTCCAGAAAAAATTGGTGGAGAATTTATTAACCATGAATTTCTTTTTTACAAAGAATCCTCTTCTCCGAATGGCGAATCGTGGGTGGCATTGCTGGGAATTCATAACCAAGTTGAGCCTGGATTCTACCCGATGGTGGTTACTTTCACTTACCCAGATGGAGAAACCTTCAATTATTCTCAATTGGTGTATGTGAAAGATAGTGGATTTTTATTTGAGAAATTGACTGTAAAAGATAAGAGTTTGCTTGATCCAGCTAATACAGAGCCGGAAGAAAAGGAAATTCTCAACTATACAACTCACTATACAGATGAAAAACTATGGAATGGAAAATTCCAAAGCCCTGTAGCTGCAGAATACACCGAGTGTTGGCCCTCTACTTTTGGACGACGGCGATCCTATAATGGGAGTGCATTTACTTATATTCATTCTGGGTTGGATTTTTGTGGGCAGGTTGGGCATAAAATTTTTGCTCCTGCTGAAGGGAAGGTGGTATATACAGGAAGCTTTTTTGTACGCGGCAATACGACTATCATAGACCATGGTTGGGGTGTATTCACTCTCTATGCTCATCAATCGGAGATTGATGTTAAAGTTGGTGACATTGTAGAAAAAGGACAAGTAATTGGGTTGGTTGGAAACTCGGGCAGAGTAACAGGGCCGCACCTTCACTGGGAAGTATGGGTTGGAGGAGTGCAGGTTGATCCTTATGATTGGATCTTGAATGAATATCCAACTCCATATAAAGCAGAGGGAACACCTTAATCTACGCTATGATTTATCATTCATTAGCTTTGTCGTCTATATCATCTTCATCGGCTGAACCATCATCCAGAAAGCCTTGAATTGGTTCACCTGATGTTGTAAGCAGCTCCCAAGCTAATTCATAATCCTTTTTAGGTACATAAATGGCTACATTTGCTAAGGGTGTGTTATATAAACCAATTGCCCGAGCAGAACCTTCTTCGGCAGTAATAATGGGAACTTGATGCGCTTCCAGTAAACTAATAATCAATTGAGATTGAAGTTCCCCTTGAACGATAGTGAGCAATTCCCAGCGATCATTTTCAGATATCATAAAGAACCTTTATTTTTTTTATAGGAATCGGTTATAATAATCAAATCCACTGAGGAGAACTTATTATATACCACTTTTTAAGAAAGAGCAGTAAATTTGGAGAAGATATTCCCTTTTTCTCAGTGAAGTAATAACAAATTATTGTAGTAGAAATTCGAGGTCTTTATGAGTAAAGAACCATATTCGCTCGATGGGTCATTTTGGCAAAGCTATTCCGTGAACGAGGAAGATGTTGAAATGATCACTTCAATGTTCCTCGAGGAAGAAAAGCCAAAAACTCTGGAAGAAATTACTAGGTTTTTGATCGAACGGCGCATTGAAAAAGAGGTTGATAAATTCAAAGCCCGTAAGTATGGAAATCATACCATCTACTTTCCTAAAGAACAATTTCATGAGAATCAAAGCGTGGTTTTTCCGCATCTCAATTGGCAAGTTGGGAAGGTAATTAAAGTGCGGGATGGTTATAACCCTAGTCTGCCACCATTTAAGGTTATTAAAGTGCAGTTTGACAATGGTGAGGAGAAGGAGTTTGTGAGCGGCTTAGAAGAGCACCCCTTAAATACTCCTCCTACTTTCACCATAGATGAGTATTGGCTCAACAGTCAAAATGTCTTTAATGAGTTTGGAAAACTAATGGAAGAAAAAGTGCGGGATGCTCTTGCTAACCGGGGAGATTTTATTAACATTGGTGAACAATGGTTCCCACGCACTTTATTAATTGACTTCAATGAAGGACAGTTAAATATTGCAGAAGCAACCCTAGATATGGCAAATGGCGAGCCACTACCAACCGCAACAATTTTGCAGCACCTTGATGTTGAGTCAGGTGTTCATCCTGTTTTGGCAGAATTTTCGCTTAATTATGCTTTATATCAAGACTCAAGGTTTGATGAAGTAGGGCCTAGCGGTGAGATTTTATGGTTCCTTCATCGCCTTGCGCCAAAGGGAGTGAAAGAAAAACCGGTGCCTTTAAGGTATCAACCAGAATCCTATGCTAGGGAAGTTCTGACGAAAGAAATGATTGCCTTAGAGCAGTCATTGGATGATGAATACATTGAATACGAAGTTCAGCCAGTAAAGGAAAACAAAGCTGTTATTAAGCTTATTTATCCACATTGGAGGAGCGGAACTTTACCGCTGACAGAAAGAGTAAAAAATATATTCCCAACAGCCTATCAAGCGCCTAGGATTAGATTTTGGTTTGTTGATGAAAATACGAAACAAAAATTTCCAGCTTGGGTTGTGCGTCAAGAAGGATATATTTATGGATTAGAAGAATGGTATGCTGAAAACGGGCTTATGCCGGGCAGTATTGTCCATTTGCAAAAGGGCAAAGCCGGGGAAGTAGTCATTAAAACCGGCACACAACGGTCAAGCCGCGATTATATTCGCACAATATTAGTAGGCAGTGATGGGGGAATTGTTTTTGCAATGCTGCGTCAAGTGATAAAAGCGGAATATGATGAGAGAATGGCAATTTTTATTCCCGATCAGGAAAGCCTAGATCAGCTATGGCAAAAAAACCAGAAAGAGAAACTCCATCTCGATACTGTTGTGCATAATATGGTACGCAATTTGGCAAAACTTACTCCACAAGGGCATGTCCACGCGGCAGAGATCTATGCTGCGGTTAATCTCATTTATCGTTGCCCGCCGGGAAGGATTTTTGCACATCTCTTGACGAATCCCCAATACACTTATGTTGGAGATTTGTATTTCCATCTGAAGGAAAGCGAATAAATGTAAGGGGAGAGAGAGGATAGTACGATGATGGAATCATTTAGCTTTATTAAACCTACCTTAGATACCCCATATCATATTGATTTTGATTGGTGGAAAAATAATGATCGAAATTGGCGGGTATTGTTGATAAATTATCTATCTGAAGAGGACCGCGCGAATTTGTTAGGAAAGGAAGAACAATATATTGATATTATCGATCCGAAGAGTGCGGAAGTAAGACAGGTAGATGCTCTTCAGTATCTTATTATGCATGAATATGCACGAAAAGAAGGATTTATCACTCCGGGTACTCCGCTTACTGAAGCGATATTTCGCTTGTTCTTATTCAATGGCAATACTCCTATGACTCCCCGTGAGATTGGGGAGAAATTAGGCAAATCACCCCAACTTATTCTTCAAACACTATCTGGAAAACATGTACATCAGGGCATTCGACCGTGCCAGTAAAATAAACAAATGGAGCAGAGAATGAATTTTCAATATGCTATTGTGAAAAAACCAGCTTCAACCTATTCACAAGGAATTACAAGTGGGTTATTTGGAGTTCCGGATTACGAGCTTACGTTAGCCCAACATCAAGCTTATTGTCAAGCTCTTGAACAATGTGGGGTAAAGGTTATTGTTTTGCCACCTGATGAGCGATTTCCTGATTCGACCTTTGTGGAAGATACTGCAATTGTTGGTAAGGGTTTTACGGTGATTACCAACCCCGGCGATGACCGCCGCAAAGGTGAGATTCAAGCTGTGGAAGAGGCTATAAAAACCATTTCTTTTTTCGAAAGAATATACTCCATCGTGCTACCCGGCACGGTTGATGGTGGAGACATCTGTGAGGCTGATGGGCATTATTTCATTGGCATCTCTCACCGTACCAACCAAGCCGGCGCTGAGCAGTTAGCTGAGTTTCTTTCCAAAGAAGGTTTTTCAAGCACTTTTGTGGATATACGTAATATTCCAAGCCTACTTCACTTAAAAAGCGGAATGGCTTATTTAAGAAATGGAGAGATGATCCTTGTGGAAGAGCTTGAACATAAGGATATTTTTAAGAATTATGTGAAGATTCGCGTAGAGCCTAATGAATCTTATGCAGCTAATTGTATTCTTGTTAACGACAAGCTGTTGTTTGCCCAAGGATTCCCAAAAATCCAATCAATACTTGAAAAACGCGGTTATGATCTGATGCTTCTGAATATGTCTGAGTTTCGGAAAATGGATGGAGGGCTAAGCTGCCTCTCGTTGAGATTCTAGAAGATGCAGCTGCATTATAGTCTGAGAAGGCTAAGCAGTTAGAAGTGGTAAATAAATGGTGATTTCTGTACCGTGTGAAACAGGATCAAATTCACAATAGGAACTTTTTACTTCGATCCTGCCGCGGTGCGCCTCAATGATTTTTTTACAGATAGCTAAACCTAATCCGGTTCCTATGGCAAGTTTTTCGGTGCCGGGTACGCGGTAATACTTTTTAAAGATCTCATTATATGCTTCTGGTGGTATGCCACAGCCGTTGTCTCGAACGATAATAAGGATCTCATCAGCTTGAGTTTTCGCTTCAATTTCAATAGTGCCTTGTGGGGGAGTATATTTTATTGCGTTGCTCAATAAATTAATAATCACTTGCTTTATCTTGGCTCGATCAGCTTTTATATAGATTGAAGAGTCTGATGGAGCTAAGGATAATCTTTGCTGCTTTTCTAAGACTTTTGCGTTCATAAAAGAGATGCATTCCTGAAGCAGATCATGAATCAAGAAAGTATTTGCTTGATATTTTACTCTTCTCGACTCCAGTCGGGCAAGGTTTAAGTAATTGTCTGACAGTTCAAATAGATAATCTGCTTCACTGATAATGGTTTGCAGGGCTCTTTCTTGAATTTCGGAAGGTGATTGACCGTTTTGTTGATCTTGTTGCTTGATTTTGCGAAGGATGTAAGCTGCATTGCTTAGCGCAGCTAAAGGGGCGCGCAATTCATGAACAAACTCAGCAATGAAGTCTGATTGTTGAAATAGATGGGTGTTTTCAATAGCTACGGCAGCGTAAGCGCTAAAAGCTGAGATAAGGTCTTGATCTTGCTGGTCGAAATCCCCTTCAAGCTTATTAAGAACTTCAAGAGCACCGATCACTTCCTCTTCCGAAGTATCATGAGATAACTTTTGAATTAGAATAGGAACTCCAAGCATGGAACGAGTAGTGAATCCTTCGAGCACTTCGCCAAAATGCCTGTCATCGAGGCTTTTTTCATTAGGCTGTTTTGAATGAATGATAACCGGCTTTTTGTTTAATACTACCCATCCAGCAATGCTATCCATGGGGACGACGATACCTCGCATAAAAGGCTCTTCCATATTTGTGGCAGCTTGGAAGAAAAGGGCTTGACGATCTTTATCATACAACAAGATAGAAGCTGCTTCTGCATTGCAAAGCTCAGCAGCAGCATGGACAATTTTTTCGAGCAATTGATCCATGTTTAATGTAGAAACAAGATCGCGGGATATCTCGATCATTTTTTGGTAGCGAGCTAGCAAGTCGTCATTCATCACTTATTCTATTTGAGGTGAAGACAAGGATACGTGTTCATTAATGTGGTTAGCTAAATGCTTTACCGCTTTCCAATAGGTAGGAAAGCCATCCTCATTGTAAAAAACAGGCAAATTGACATGTTCTTCAATTTCACGTATGGTTAAGTGTTCGAGTACAAACAATGAAGCATATTGATTGAGATTTTCTAGATCTTCTTTCTTAGTTGTGTAACCACTCAACGTAGCAGAACGGGCATTATGCACAAAGACCTCAACTTTATTGCCATTGAAACCATAAGAATTAAGAGCATGAATAAGTGCTTTGGTTTGACGAACTGTATAATCCACAGTATCTGTTATTACAATGAGCTCGTCGCATTGCTCAAGGGTTTTTTCGGCTATTGGATTAAGGGAAGTGCCCAAATCCAAAATGAGAAAGCCGCAGATTTTTGATAGCAAATGGGTTATCATTTTATACAGCTCGGTTTGATGAATGTATTTTGATTCGCCTGGGAAGCTTGATGAAAGCAGCAAGCGGATTTCTTTTTTCATGCTGCTGTCATCTTGAGAGCCGGGCAACGAGTAATGAAATAAGATATTTTCGATGTGTTCAATAGTCAAATCGGCTAAAGGTACATCAAAAAGTTGTGGTACACGCAAAGGGTCATCTACATGTAGGACGTAGCCGAGAGAGCCTTGACCAGGGCGATATTCAGCTACGATGACTTCGCGGTCACTTATTTCTCTAAGCAATAAACCTAGCGCAAGAGATAAAGTGGAACAACCTAAGCCGCCTTTTGCTGCAATAAGTCCAATAGTGTAGGATCGTTGAAGGCGCGGTAATACTCCTTCAAGTTCTTTCTTTTTTTGGTTTCTAGTTAACACTGCTTGAACATGAGCGATTAGTTCTTTGGGTTGGATAGGTTTTGTGAGATAATCATCAACGCCAGCCTCAAAACCACTGAACTTATCGTCAATATCTCCTTTTGCGGTCAACATAATAATGGGGATATTGGAAAGTTTTTCATCGCTTTTTATTAATCTGGTAACTTCGTATCCATCCTTGCCGGGCATGGTTACATCCATTAAGATTAAATCCGGCTTTTCTTGGATGGTTTTTTGAATGGCTTCGCTGCCATCAGTCGCTCTGATTACTGAAAATCCTTGTTTTTCTAGGATAAGGCATAGAAGGTGAAGAGCGTCTATATCGTCATCAACAACCAACAGTGTTTGTTTCATGGAACTTCCCCATCAGGATATATTTTTTGTGTTATGCTTAAGAGGATTACTTATTAATGATTATATCCTATGGTTAATTTTAAAGAAACAGTTTTGCAATTTTTATTTGCATATTATATCCCTAATCCATACCAACCCATTGTGGTTGGATGCTCTGGGGGAGCAGACAGCCTCTGCCTACTGCATCTTCTTAAGTCTCAGTTTTCACAGATAATTGTAGCTCATTTTAATCACCGTCTTCGGGTTGAAGCTGATGAAGAAGCTAATTATACAATTGCACTAGCGAAAGAAATGGGACTGGAGGCTGTTGTAGATTCATCGGATGTGCGCTCATTTGCAGTTAAAGAAAAACGCGGCATAGAAGAGGCGGCGCGTATGTTGCGTTACAAGTTTTTATTTCGCGTTGCTAGAAAATATCATGCCCAGGCTGTAGCTGTTGGACATCATGCTGATGATCAAGTGGAAACAGTGCTGCTTCATTTTTTACGCGGAACGGGTTCGAGCGGGTTGAAAGGTATGCTGCCTGTCCAATGGATCCATCCATGGGATAGTAAGATCCCGCTCATCCGTCCATTGCTGTCAGTGTGGAAGAAGGATATTTTTGAATATTGCCGCGAAAACCATCTAACGCCGCTTGTCGATCAGAGTAACTCCGATTTAGTTTATCTTCGCAATCGGCTGCGCCATGTTCTTATTCCCCTGCTGGAAAGTGAATATAATGCCCAAATCAAGCAATGTATATGGCAAATGGCCCAAGTTCTTGCTGTTGAAGTTGAGTTTATCGAAGAAGTAACAGAACAGGCATGGCAGCAATGTGTATTGTCTGCAGCTGTTAGCGAAATTGTATTCTCAGCGGAAAAATTCAAACAATTGCATTTGGCAGTGCAGCGCAAGTTATTGCGCCGGGCTATATGGAGGATATTCCCTGATATGCGCGATATTGACTATGAAACTACCCAACGGGGATTAGAATTTATTAAGAACTGCAATGAAACCCAACCTAAAAGAAGCCGGAAACTGCACTTGCTGAAAGAACTGTTTATCTTCTATGAAAAGGCATTAAAGACAGAAGATAAGAAAAGTGAAGAAGTATTTGTAATCGCGAGGTTTGCCAAATATAGAAGGAGAGTATCCCAAACCGAGGATCTTGCATTAGTAAGCTCATCACCGCCTTACCCAATGGCGCCTGATGAGCCGCAAATAATTAATATTCCTAGCAGTATTAAGTTGCATGGTTGGACTATACAAATCAAAGAAAAATTGCTTTCCGGTAACGAAAGTGAGTATGAATGTATTAAACAAAATGCTGATCCTTTTGCTGCCTATTTGGACTTAGAACAAATCGAAAAGAAATGCAATAAACTATTGCTGCGAAGGCGGAAAGCAGGTGATCGTTTTCAGCCATTGGGCTTGGAAAGCGGCACAATGAAACTTTCTGATTATATGATTAACGTAAAAATTCCGCAACGATTACGCAATGATTGGCTTTTGCTCTGCTGCAATGAAACAATTCTATGGGTGGTGGGTTACCAAATAGCTCATCCGTATCGCGTTACTGCCGAGACAAAAAGGGTGCTGCATGTTCAAGCAGAGCGAGAGTGAAGTGAATAAAACCTGAGAGAATTACATGTCAGCTATTTGCCAATAGGGCAAGCTTCATGCTGACTTCGCGCCATTGAATTTTGGATAAACCTAATTTTTGTCTAAGCTGATCGGAGGGCATGCCTTTGCGCCAATCTTGCACTGCGCTTGTCCAGCGGCACATATCAAAAGAGACATGTTTTTCAACGGCAGCTTCGCGAGCTAAATCCTCAAGCAAATATTCCAGTCGCCGTGCAGTCCAAGGAAAGAGTTGGTCCTTAATATTGTATTGGTGTATATATTCCTTACTGGCTTCAATCCATTCTGGGGTAAGAGGTATTTTGCGTTCCTTGTATCGGTATTGAGGATTAGCATAACGAATAAAAACAAAAGGTTCTTGAGGATTGCTGGTATCAATGTGATTGAGGTAAATACCTAGACATTCATTTTTTTTGATTCCTGTAATTAATAAAAGTTGAATTAACGTGTAATAGCGTGAGTCGGGCTTATTTGCAGTATGAAAATGCAATGCTGCATCTACAAGTCGTGTAACCTCATCGTCAGTAAGGATTATTGGCAGTGGGCTTATCACCGAGCGCTGAATTATTGCCTCAGCCGGGTTATGTGAAATGGCTTGATAACGATGCAGCCAATTGAAGAAAGATTTTATTGAAGTAATGCGGCGGGATAAACTTTTGGGGCTGCAGGGGACTCCTCTTTTATTTTCAAGCCAATCGAGAAAATGATTCAGATCAACTGTATGGATATCTTTTAAGCAGCGATCAGGGGGCAGGAAAGAAGCCAATAGCCCTAAATCTGAAAGGAATGCTTTGATGGTATAGATCGAACAGCCTTGATCCTCCAAGTAATAACGCCAAGCTTGAATGGCTGGTTTTAAAGGCGTGTTTTCTGTAATATGAACAGAAAGTTGTTCTTCTTGTTTTTTCATAATACTTTAAATAATCGAGCGATTAGCCTTTTGAGATATTTGCTGCTGACATTCGCAAGTAGGCTTCAATAAATTCATCTATATAACCATCCAACACGCTTTGGGCGTTTCCTTTTTCATAGTTCGTTCGATGATCCTTTACCATTTGATAAGGATGCAGGACATAGGATCGGATTTGACTGCCCCATTCTGCTTTCGTGTATTCGCCACGAAGTTCTGCAATTTGCTGTTCTTTTTCCTGCTGTTTTATTTCCCATAAGCGGGCTCTTAGAACACGCATTGCATTTTCTTTGTTTTGCGTTTGTGAGCGTTCGTTTTGGCAGGTAACTACAATTCCAGTTGGTATATGAGTAATTCGTACGGCGGTGTCATTCTTTTGAACGTTTTGACCTCCGGCACCAGCTGAGCGAAACGTATCTAAGCGGATATCTTTAGGGTTAATCTCTATTTCTTCGCTATCCTCTAACAAGGGCAGTACCTCTACCAACGCAAAGGATGTATGGCGGCGGTGATTGGCATCGAAAGGAGAAAGACGAACAAGGCGATGAACTCCTTTCTCAGAACGCAAATGGCCGTAAGCTAAATTGCCTTTGATGGATAGGGTAACGCTTTTAATCCCTGCTTCTTCACCTGGGCTTAAGTCAAGAATTTCTGCCTGATAACCTTTTCGTTCAGCCCAACGAGTGTACATGCGCAGCAGCATTTCTGCCCAATCTTGCGAGTCTGTCCCGCCGGCCCCTGAATGAATAGCAAAGATGGCATCCTCATGATCATATTCACCGTTGAATAAGGACCGCAATTCTAGATCTGATATTGCAGATTGAATAGCGGCAATTTCTTGTTCTAACTCCTCGCGCAAGTTCTCATCATCCAAACCTGCTAATTCCGCACAATCATTCACTCGTTGATGCAACTGCTGCCATTGCTGAATATCCTCTTGCAAGGTTGATAACTCTTTCATGATGCGTTTGGCTTTTTGTGGATCGTCCCAAAAATTTGGGTTTTCGCTTTCTTTTTGAAGTTTCGCAGCTTCTTTTTCTTTGCGCTCTAAGTCAAAGATAACCTCTCAGGTAGTGAATTTTCTGAGCCAATTCGTTCGTCTGAAGGATAAGATCTTCCATGGTACTCACATCCTAGAAATGATTTTGTCTTAAATGGCAGACTTTACTGTTTTCAATTTCCGTAAAAGTCAGCTAATAAACCTTTTACAAATGCTTCGGGGGAGAAAGGCTGCAAATCGTCTTCTTTTTCACCTAAACCGGCAAACAATACAGGAACTTTCAACTCACGTTGTATGGCAAAAACCATGCCCCCTTTTGCGGAAGAATCCAACTTAGCTAAAATAATGCCATCCACTTTAACGGCATCTTTGAAAGCTTTGGCTTGCTGGAGGGCATTTTGACCAGTTGTAGCATCCATTACTAGCCAAACAGCGTGAGGTGCACCTGCCATTGCTTTTCCGCAAACACGATGAACTTTCTTTAACTCTTCCATAAGGTTAAAACGAGTGTGCAAACGCCCGGCAGTATCTATGAGTAAAATATCCATATCGCGGGCTATGGCGGCTTGGATGGAATCATAAACGACTGAGCCGGGATCTGCTCCCATTTGACCGGCAATGAGAGGTATTTTTAATCTCTCTGCCCAAATTTCCAATTGATCAACCGCTGCAGCCCGAAAGGTGTCAGCTCCGCCGAAAATAACTTTTTTTCCCTGACTTGCGAAGTATTTACCTAACTTTGCAATATTGGTAGTCTTGCCTGAACCATTTACTCCAACGATTAAGATTACAGCAGGTTTAGTGGAGAAAGAAATGGGTGGTGGGGGAGCAAGGAGCTTGAGCATTTCTTCCATCAGGACATTGCGAAACTCGTCCATTTTAGTCAAACCCTCTTGTCGTTCTCTTTCCCAGAGGGCATGCATAATGATTTCGCTTGTTTCATTGCCTATGTCTGATTGGATCAGTAATGCTTCAAGCTCCTCCCAATGCTCCTCAGTAATTTCTGTGGCACCAAAAAGGGCTGCAATTTGCCCAAATGTGGTTTTTCTGGTACGTGCTAAACTTTCTTTCCATTTGCTTAGTATATTTTCTGCCATGCAAATGATTATACTGTATTTTTATATTTTCTGTTACTCAACAGAAAATTCAAGTGAAGAGACATGAGCAAGATTATCAGATATGGGACAGCGAGAATCAATTTCACGCAAGAATTGTTCTTTTTCTTGAATGGTCATGTCTGCATCAATAACAGTATGAACTCGAATAGAAGTAAATCCAGCCCGTCCTTCTTTTGTCTTTCCTATAAAGTAATCTAAATCCAAATCACCATCAACCTTGACGGAAATACTGCGTACAGGCAAACTGCGTTGCTTTGCGATAACATAACCAGTAGTAATAATGCAGCCTGCTAAAGACAAAAATAAGTATTCCAAGGGTGTAGGTCCGGTGTCCGATCCACCTGCCGCTGCAGGTTGATCTATAAATAACGTGTGGTTGCCAGCTTTTGTTTCTATTTTATAACCGTTGATTTGCTGAGCTTCGACGGTTACGG
>DAOUFY010000038.1:0-5282 GCA_034429745.1 Anaerolineales bacterium | reverse complement strand
AAATTTATCCGTTGGTGCATTTCATTCCAGTATATTGGGAAACTACCTATTCTAAATCCACTTAAGGGTACTTTTGTATATCCAATTGCTAAATACAGGTGGATATCATGTGCTTTTAATAATTTATTTGTAATATCGTGTTGTAATTTTGGAATATGCTCATTACAACTTAGTGGAGCTAAAAGAAAGAAATGCCCTCCTCCTGTATAAATAACATTAGTATATGGAAGTCCCAATTCTCTTAAAGTAAAGCGCAAAACCGCTTCTGTAAGTAATTGTAAGTAAAAAGACCTGCCACGCAACATTTGCGCTGCCTTTTTTGAAGTGATGGTATAAATAAAATCTTGAATACCAGAAATATCACCTCCAATCAGCAAAGCCACTGGTGTCTCTAATAAAGGCTCATCTTCTGGTTTAATATTTTTATGAAAACATCTCTCAACTACATCAAGAAAGGAACGTATTTCCTGGTTATTAAAATCAGTGAGACATACCGCTAGCGCAGCCGTAGATCTTGCATGATCGTATAGTGAAATATCAGGATAGTTGTAATAATAAGAGGACGGAATGCACCATGTCAATTGTTGTAATCCACTGAGGATGTTTTCTAAATAGGTTTCTTGATCATCTGAACTTTGCTGTAAAACTTTGACGAGGGCTTGTGTAATTTCCTCATAAGCGGTTCTTTGTTCTTGTTCAGTTAATGGTTCACAGGGAAAGATATTTTCTTCTTTAAGCTTTAGTGGCTTTAAGGGTAAATAAACCTGGTTACTATTTATCCCCACGCCATCATTAACGCTTCCAATTCGCCTCAATAAAGAAAACATTTGTTTAGGTAATGAATGTTTTCCATCGCCAGAAGAAGAATCATTTTCTTCATACTCATCTCTCTCGCCAGCACTTAACTTATCCGCCAAATCAATAAGAAAACTCAAAGATTTGTCTTGTGCTTCAGAAAACTGTGGTCTATGATGATATGCTCCCGCTAGTGCTGCAGCACAATATGGTTTTGGCACATAGTTTTGAATCATTTGTAAGGAATATGTAGCATGAACTGGCTGTTTGCATTCTTCCGTTCCCTCAGCCGCTTTCCATGGATCAATTCTAGCCCTCTGAGCTACCTTGCCAATATCATGTAACAAACCTGCCAACGCCGCATTGAAGATTTCCGCTTTCATCTTCACTCCTTCATTGGATTGGTTTTTGAAAACGGTTTTATTGTAACATAGTTTTTCATCCATTTCCACATACATTAAGCTAGTTTTTCTTCACGTTTTATACCCTTTGTTAAACGTTAGGTTCCCGCGCCATATCCATACTTTAATAGATAAAATATAGCTCTTTTGGTATAATGGAGTTTCACCATTAAGAGGTTTTAGGAGGAATAGATTCTATGCAGCATCGTCCAACTTTTGGCTTAAGGTTCAAGGTTTTTTTTGTCTCATTCATCAGCATTTTTGCTACTGTGGCAATCTTCTTCGGAGTTAGTTTATACGCATTCGATTCTCTGCTTGAAAAACAGGAAAAATCTAACCTTGAAGCCATCGCCAACGCCATGATGGATAAACTATCCAACAGTAAGCAGTTTTCTTTAGCTCTAGCTCACGCCTATGCCAACCTGCCGGAGGTACAAAAAAGCTTTGCGGCTCAAAATCGCCATGAGTTAATAGATCTGCTTCATGCTAGCTACCAAAAATTGGCCGAAGATTATGATATCGTACAAGGGCAATTCCATATTCCTCCAGCTACTTCTTTCTTACGGCTGCACGAACTTGATAAATATGGCGACGACTTAAGCTCTTTTCGTAAAACGGTGGTTACGGCAATTCAAACACGGCAGGAAGTTGCCGGCTTGGAAAAGGGAAAAGGTGGCAAGTGGAGAAAGATGGCTCAACAAAATTACGAATCAACACGAAGCTAACGAGACGCGATTCCGGCCGCTGTTTTTAGAAACATAAAGCGCTTGGTCAGCTGCTTGCAGCAGTTGTTCAAAAGTCTCTAATCCATTCTGCAATTCCGCTTCATGGTAATTTAAGCTCGCCACCCCAAAACTAACCGTAATGCCGAACGTGTCTGCACTGCTTCGAAAAACAAGATCAGCAAAGGCTTGACGCATCCGTTCGGCAACTTTCGCTGCGCTTTCTTGGGTTGTCTCCGGCATAAGGATCACAAATTCCTCACCCCCATAACGGCAAATCGTATCTGATTGGCGCAAAAGGCTCTGGGCAGTACTAGCAACTTGCTGCAGCACAAGATCACCCATTGCATGCCCATAAGTATCGTTGACCTGTTTAAAATGATCAATATCAAACATAATGGCAGTAATAGGGTGCCGATAACGCCGCATTCGTTCCAGCTCGCGTTGGCCAAGATCATACAGGTAACGCCGATTATATAATCCTGTCAGCGGATCTGAGATGGCAAGCTCTTGAATCCTTTCATATAAACGGGCATTCTTAATCGCTACACCCGCCTGCCTGCCAACAACATCTACAATCTCCAGTGATCTTGCATTGAATATGGCTCCAGACGAATAAGAATACAATAATAGCGCCCCCAAAGGTTCATCCCCCGCGGTTAGGGGCACTCCAATTAATCCACAAATCTTTAAGGCGCGTACGCCTTCTAAAGCCAAATCACTTAGCTCAATCTGTTTTCCATTCAAGCCAATAACTTCAAGCTGTTCAGTTTGCTCACACAGACGCATCAATAACGGTTCGCCGCGATCAATGACTAACCATGCCAGTTCTTCTCCGTGCGGTAAGGCACGCAAGTTGGTAATTTTTTCTTCTGCGGTGAAAAGATACGGAGAAGTCATGCGGCGCGTGTTTGGGATAACCAGACCTAAAGCTCCAGCATCTGCTGAAACAAGTTCAATGCTCAAATGGAGAATGTTATGCAGAATAGTTCCCAAATCCAGTGCGCTGCTGATGGTGCGAGTTACTTCAAACAAATTTCTTTCCTGCTGTTCTTCTCGTTGAATACGCTGCAGCTTTTCTTGGTTCGCTAAGAATTGATCCACTAGAAGACGCATTTCATCGTTCTTCTCCTCAAGAAATGCCCGCTGTTCCTGCCAAAACATTTCTGGCAAGTTATCCAATGGAAACCATACGCAAACATAAGCATGTTTAGGATCAGTGGGCACACCTTTTTCTTGATAGGTAACAAACAAAAAGTAATGAATGATCTTCCATGAAGTTTTGGCAAAATTCAATCGCTCTTGAACGCCTAACTCCTTAATAAAAATCAATTCCTGCAAACCTGCTTCTTCAAGAATTTCTCGGCGGGCAGCGGCTTCAAAAGTCTCTAAATGCTTTACCCCCCCTTTGGGCAAAAAGTAAGCTGGATACGGTTCATCCCGCACCAAAGCAATCTGCAGCCCTGTTGAAGTGGGACGCAGAATTACTCCACCCACCGAGAGGCTTTCCTTTACATTCGGCGGGCGCTGATACCAACTTTCATCAATCATGCATGACCTTCCTTCATAGGTATTAGGGTTAATTCTCTCTTCAATACATGGGGGATTAAAGCAGCAGCACTTTTTTCCTTCAGCTCGCGAGCAAAAAGTTCAAAATTATCATCAGGCAGCTTTGCGATGATATCCACTTTTTCATGAAATTGCTTCTCATCAACAGCACCGTTGTATTGATGCACTAAAGCGACCACCATCTCATACAAATTGTAAGGCATTGTAAGTGAAAAAACAACTGCAGGCAACCTAAGGGCGCGAGGAACCCTTTCAATCACCAATCGGGCTGCTTCGCTATAAGCCCGCACCAAACCACCACTGCCAAGTTTTATACCGCCGAAGAAGCGCGTAACCACTATCACGGCATCCCCCAACCCGCTCCCTTGCAGCACAGCAAGGATTGGTTTGCCCGCCGTACCGCTAGGTTCGCCGTCATCGCTGCAATGGGCAATGGTACTTTCCCCAGACCCAATTACATAGGCAGGCACATGATGAGTGGCTTGGGCATAACGGCTGCGAATATGGCTTATATACTGCTTTGCTTCTTCCACAGAAAAAGCGGGAGCGATGGCAGCAATGAAGCGCGAGCGATTCACAACCATTTCTGCGCTGACTTCCTCAGCCGGCACAACATAACCTTTCATGAGCAAATTTTACCATTGTTTGATGCATCAATGAGCAGTGTTTCTTTACATGCCTATAAATAACATAATCATTTCTTTTTTTACTAAATTAAGCTGCCTGCACCCAAGCACTCAACTTCAATACTTATTATCCGATAACTGCTTTATAAGTGTTTTTCGGTGCATTAAATATTTACTTAAGGAGGGTCATGTGCAAATCCAGAACTCCTTTTTATCATCCCCGCCGGTTCAGCAAAATCTACCGGCTACTAAAGTAGGCAATACCAACCTTTCTTCAGCCAAAACATCCACCGCAGAAAACAGCAATGAAATTTCTCCTTTACTGTCCTTTTCCTCACAATATGAACTTTCTGAACTGAAATTTAACTCCACCGAAACAGCCTTTGCCTACCGCAAGGACAACAGCTTAGCCTTAAAAGCGCGCCGTGAAGTTGACATCCAATTTAAACAAGAGCGTTACACCATAGAAGCCACCTTAACTGCCGAATCGATAGGACTCACTGCAAAAGACTTTGAAGCCATTGGCAATAAGCCGTTAGAGATCTCTTTTTCCTTCAAGCAATCCGACGTACATGTTCAATACAAAGCAACCGTTGCAGAACGCAAGACCGTAAGAAAGCCGGAAGAAATATTACAAGATTTAGTCAAAGCTTTATCAAGCATTCTTAAAGAAAAAGGGGATAAAAATATCGCCGTACTGCTTGATGAAGAGGCGATAAAACTGCTGATGCAAGATGAGCAGTTTGCCAAAGTAATTCGGGATGTCATCAACCTGATCAATATTCTCAATCAGCTTAGGCTGCATGGAGGTGAAAGAAAAAATTACAGCATTAAGCTGAGTGGAAAAGGAGCGCCATATATAGATTACGAGGAAAACCTAACTATGCGCGGTTCTGAAACCTCCTTTGACTTCAAGTTGACCATTTTGCCGCCCAAATCCGAAGAGAAAACCGATTCGCAGCCCACTTCAGAAGCTGTCCTGGACGCCGTGCCGGATGAAGCACAAGCGCAAGCAATGCTTAATCTAGCCGTCTAGCGAGCCATCTACACCCAACGCAGAGGGGTTATGCTCACATAACTCCTCTGCTGATCCCATTTATATCTCCACAAAGCCCCTCGATCTTAACCAATAATAGCAATATATTTTACTAAATTTAATAAATTATTAT
>DAOUFY010000037.1:0-5860 GCA_034429745.1 Anaerolineales bacterium | reverse complement strand
TTTCAGCACTCTTGATGGAAATCTCAGAAGAATGGCAGATCGGAAAGCATTATTGTTCTGGCAAGTAATTTGTTTGTTAAAGTACGATGGATATTTCTGACACGATTTTACAGAAAAAAGGTTGCGTAATCTTTTGTAAAGCGAGAATATAATTTCATTACATAAAAAACTTTACTTGTATCTATAATGTATTATCGTCTCTTAATGTATAATAAAGAAAACCTCACAAACTGTAACCAAATATGTATAAAGTTCCTGTATCAAAAAGACTTTTTGATGTAATATTTGCAAGCATTGGAATCATCATCACAAGCCCATTGTTGTTACTTATATCTATACTATGTTGGATTTTTCAAGGAAGACCCATTTTGTTCAAACAACTTAGACCCGGGCTTAACAATAAACCATTCAATATATATAAATTTCGTTCTATGAAAGACGTGTACGATGCAAATGGTAAATTATTACCAGATGAGCAAAGGATCACTAGGTTTGGTCAATTTTTGAGATCAACTAGCTTGGATGAATTACCCTCTTTATTTAATGTGATTAAAGGAGATATGAGTATTGTAGGACCACGTCCTTTGCTGATGCAATATCTTGGGCGATACAATCCAGAACAAGCACGTCGTCAACATGTCTTACCAGGCATCACTGGTTGGAGCCAAATTAACGGAAGAAATGCTATTAGTTGGGAAGAAAAATTCCGTTATGATGTCTGGTATGTAGATAATTGGTCCTTATGGTTAGACATTAAAATAATCATCATTACTATTTGGAAAGTACTAAAACGTGAAGGGATTAATCAAAAAGGGCATGCAACGATGGAAGAATTTATGGGTAATCCTGAGCAGAATGCTTAACCTCTAATTCCCTTGGTTTAAACAAGTTTTCCAGAAAATAACATTTGGACTTTTGATTCCTTATCTATTGTTTATAAAACGCAAAAAGGGAATAAGTATGTACTTATTCCCTTTTTGTAACTTAATGAATAACAAACTATAAGAAAGCCAAGATTATGCTTTGTGTTTGATAGCGGCTTGAGCTGCAGCTAATCGAGCAATCGGCACTCTGAATGGAGAGCAGCTTACATAGTTGTTACCAATGATATGACAAAACTCAATACTTTCAGGATCACCGCCATGTTCTCCACAAATACCTACTTCTAATTCAACTCGGGTTTTGCGTCCTTCCTCAATTGCCATTTTCATTAGTCTGCCTACACCTTCTCTGTCAATTGTTTGGAATGGATTCTTGGGCAGAATACCGTCTTCAACATACTTTAATAGGAAGTTTCGTTCTGCGTCATCGCGACTATACCCATAAGTCATTTGGGTCAAGTCATTTGTTCCAAAGGAGAAGAATTCCGCAATTTCAGCAATCTCACCAGCGGTTACAGCGGCTCGTGGAATTTCGATCATTGTACCAAACTTATATGGGAATGATACTTTCTTCTCTTCCATAACCTTCTTTGCAATTTCCACTAGGCGTGGCTGTATTACCCTTAGCTCTGCAACAGTACCTGTGAGGGGTATCATGACCTCAGGTTTTACATGAATGCCGCGCAACGCTGCGTTGGCTGCTCCTTCAAAAATTGCTCGTACTTGCATTTCAACAATTTCGGGCATCATAATACTTAAGCGTACACCACGTAAGCCCATCATTGGATTGCTTTCATGCAACGCAGTTACTTTTGCAAGCAGGTCTTCTTTTTCTTTTAGCCCTTTCGTTTCTCCTTTCACTCTCATTGTGATTACTTCTTCAAGTAATGATTCCTGAGAAGGGAGAAACTCATGCAAAGGTGGATCAATCAATCGGATGATCACCGGATATCCATCCATGGCTTCAAATAGGCCTTCAAAATCATTTCGTTGATAAGGCAACAGCTCATTTAAGGCCTTAACACGTTCTTCTACTGTTTCAGCCAAAATCATACGCTGAACAATAGGAAGTCGTTCTTGTTCAAAGAACATGTGTTCTGTTCGGCACAACCCAATTCCGACTGCACCATAAGAACGCGCTCTTCTTGCATCAGCAGGATAGTCTGCATTTGCCCAAACTTGTAATCCACGGGAAGGCCACCCCTCTGGCAATTTTCTTATACCAGGTTCAGCACAGATCTCATCTGCCCACTTTAGTAATGTCATTAATTCTGTTTGTTCCTCAAGTTTAGGGGCAATTGTCGGAATTTTTCCAAGAAAAACCTCACCAGTGGTACCATCAATAGATATCCATTCACCTTCCTTGACGACCTTGCCGTTTGCTTCCATGGTACGACCATCTAAATCTATTTTTATTTCAGAAGCGCCAACAATACAAGGTACGCCAAATTGGCGTGCAACAACTGCAGCATGAGAAGTAGCACCACCTTCGCTTGTTAAAATACCCTTTGCTGCAAGCATTCCATGAACGTCATCGGGTTTTGTGAAAGGACGTACCATAATCACGTCTTGATTTTGTTCTTTAGCCATTTTCTCTGCAGTATCTGCATCAAAATATACCTGTCCAACTGCTGCACCTGGTGATGCATTTACACCTTTAGCATAGAGTCCACCTTCTTTCACTGCCTTCTTTTTCACATCCATATCGAATTGAGGATGTAGCAAAGTATCTACTTGAGCTGGACTTACACGCAACACAGCTTTTTCTTTTGTGATTAAACCTTCATTTACCATATCAACAGCAATTTTCACTGCTGCTTTTGCAGTTCGTTTACCATCTCTCGTCTGTAGCATCCAGAGACGACCCCTCTCAATGGTAAACTCCATATCCTGCATGTCTTTATAGTGTTTCTCTAATTTATCACAAATGGCTAAAAATTCCTCAAATGCTTTAGGCATTTCTTCCTTCAGGTTCATAATGGGTGATGTGTTGCGAATTCCAGCAACAACATCCTCACCTTGCGCATTTACGAGATAATCGCCATAAAGTACTTTTTCTCCCGTCGCTGGATCTCTGGTGAAAGCAACACCAGTCGCCGAGTCATTACCCATATTGCCAAACACCATAGTAACAATGTTGACAGCTGTTCCAAGATTATGAGGAATATTCGTTGCGTTTCTATAATCTACTGCACGTTTTCCAAACCAGGAATTAAAAACCGCTTCAGTAGCCAATCTCATTTGTTCAAAAGGATCTTGTGGAAAATCAAAGCCTTTATGTTTTTTAACAATTTCTTGAAATTGTTTTGTTAAGAACTTCCAATCCTCTGCATTTAATTCCGTATCCGACTTGACACCTTTTTTCTTTTTATACTCATCAAGCGGATTTTCAAAAGCTTCGTCTTCAATGCCTAAAACAACAGACCCGAACATTTGAACTAAGCGGCGATAAGAGTCATATACAAATCGCTCATCATTAGTAAGTTTAACCATTCCTTCAGCAGTTTTATCATTGAGCCCAATGTTTAATACCGTATCCATCATACCTGGCATGGAGAATTTTGCTCCAGAACGACAGGATACTAAGAGAGGATTTGACGGATCACCAAATTTTTTACCTGTCATTTTTTCAATTTCTTTTAGAGCTTCTAAGGTCTGTTCCCACATACCTTCAGGGAATTTTTTTCCAGACTCAAGATAAGCATTGCAAGCTTCAGTAGTAATGGTAAAGCCTGGAGGTACTGGTAATCCAATACGCGTCATTTCAGCTAGATTAGCGCCTTTTCCACCTAAAAGCGCTCTAACTTTATCCCACTCTCCACCAACATATTTTTCTGCTTGGTCAACTTCATTGAATAAGTAAACCCACTTTTTTGTAGCCATTTTTGATTAAACCTCCGTTTTGTGTGAGAATATTTATTTTTTCTTATAAGTTCAAAAAATTAAACCATTCTATTATATCATAATAGTATTCTTTAACATAAAAATCACTTGTTATTAATCTAAAATTAAGGTTAATTATGTTATTTATGTTTGTGGAATCGCTTGCAGAGTTCAACAAATTGAATTAGAATAAATCTGTCTAAAAAATTGTTGTTTCGTATTTATTTGTAGGAGAATGTTATGCTAATAACAAATTCTTCCATTATTACATGGGAATTTCCAAACCGTATTTTAGAAAACCACGCAGTTCGCATCCAAGACGGAATCATAGCGGAAATCAGTCCTCAGGCAGAACTACTTTTTAATTATCCTGATGAGGAAAGAATTGATGCTCATGGACAATATCTTTTACCAGGAAATATTTGCGCTCATACACACTTTTATGGTGCTTTTTCCAGAGGTTTGAGCATACCGGAACCAGCTCCTAAAGAATTCATTGAAATACTAAGTAAATTATGGTGGCCTCTTGACCGCGCCCTTGATGAAGAAGCTGTAAAATATTCAGCTTTGGTTTGCATCATTGATGCCATTAAGCATGGAACGACTACATTAATTGATCATCATGCTTCTCCAAAAGTAATTCCAGGTTGTTTAGATATAATCGCCGAAGTTGTAGAACAATCGGGAATCCGGGCTTCCCTCTGTTATGAAGTTAGTGATCGAAATGGAATGCATGAAGCCCTTAGTGGGATTGAAGAAAATGTACGATTTATTCAACGAGTAAAACGAGAAAAAATTGCAGAAGGTAGAATCAGTGCACTTTTCGGTCTCCATGCAAGTTTAACCTTATCAAACCAAACCCTTAAAGCTTGTAGAGAAAAAGCTCCAGATGATGTAGGTTTCCACATCCATGCCGCTGAACACGAAATAGATGAATATGATTGTCTAGAAAAATATGGAATAAGAGTAATTGATCGCTTGTATCAAAATCAAATATTAGGACCAAATACTGTTGTTGCTCATGCGGTCCATGTTGATGCGCGTGAAATCAACCTGCTCGCAGAGACTCAAACATGGGTTACTCACCAGCCACGCTCTAATATGAATAACGGAGTAGGTCTTGGCGACGTAGAATCAATGTTAAGGGCCGGCGTAAAAGTGTGTTTAGGCAACGACGGTTTTTCTAATGCTATGTGGGAGGAGTGGAAGACCGCTTATTTGGCGCATAAACTATGGCATCGTGATCCAAGAAGAATGAATGGTATTGATGTAGTACAAATGGCTATTTATAATAATGCAGCTTTGGTTAATACATTATTTGCACGACATAACCCCAATACTTCATTTGGAATTATTAAACCAGGTGCTGCAGCAGATCTTATTCTTGTTGATTATCACCCATTCACTGAGCTTACTCCAGAAAATCTACCTTGGCATATCTTATTCGGTTTTCATGAGAGCATGGTAACTACTACAATCGTTAATGGAAAAGTTCTAATGAAAGACAGAAAATTAGTTACACTCGACGAAGAAGAAATTATGGAATATGCTCTCGCACTAGTATCTCCAACTGTTTGGAACAAATACCAAAAAGGAAATGAATGAATATTTATTCCATTCAATAAGGAACAGACACTTTTATGACAAAGAATAATACTGACAACAAAATGACTTTAGCCATTATTGGCGGTACTGGAAAAGAAGGTCCTGGATTAGCTATGCGGTGGGCTTATGCAGGCTACCCAATAATTATTGGATCTAGATCTCAAGAGAAAGCAGAACTTACAGCAAAAGAACTAAATCAGCAACTCAATATTAATTCCATACGTGGGATGATTAACGAAGAAGCTGTTAGGAACGCTGATATTTGCATACTCACAGTTGTTCACACCGCCCATGAAACTATTCTAGAAAGCCTAAAAGAATGCTTAAAAGGAAAAATATTAATTGATACAACTGCCAGAATTGATTATACCCACCCCACTCCCCCATCACCTCCTTCTGCAGGACGTATAGCCCAAAATTTATTGGGGAATGATACAATAGTTGTTGCTGCTTATCAAAACGTACCAGCTCATGTATTAAGAAAAGGACTA
>DAOUFY010000036.1:0-17284 GCA_034429745.1 Anaerolineales bacterium | reverse complement strand
TGAACATCTCAATGAGTTAAAGACTGTATTGCGCAAAAAAGTTGAAGATGGTAAGGAATTATCTTACTTAAGCCGATCCTTGGCAACTATTGTAACTGATTTAAAAATTCATTTGGATTTGGAACAAGCTAGGCCGCATCATTTTGACGTTGAACGGGTGGAGAAATTATTTCGCGAGTTGGAATTTCGGACATTATTAAAACGGCTGCATGAGTGGTTGGATCAAAAAAATACTCAATCTTTAACCGCATCTTCTCCTCAATGGGTGAGTAGTGATGCAAGTCAACAGCTGTCGCTTTTCTCGGATCAATCTACGTTGGAAAAGGGGGAATTACTTAGTACTGTACCGTCAAATTATCCAAAGGAAATGCATGCACAGCAAACTTCAACAGAGGGGCATACTATCCAAGTGCATATCATCCAAAGCCTAGAAGAACTGCAAGCGTTGGGAGAACGCTGCAAGACTGCCGAAGTTATTGCCTTTGATACCGAAACCACATCAACAGATCCCATTCGAGCGGAACTGGTGGGTATCTCACTTGCATTAGAACCTATGAAGGGATATTATTTGCCAATTCGTCACCAACCAGAAGCATTGGGAAAAGGTGTAAATCTTCCTATTGAAAAAGTTATTGAAGCGTTGTCGCCGGCTTTTACTGATCAGCACATCCCGAAATTAGGACATAACCTAAAGTATGATTATATTGTGTTGGCGCGGAATGGATTAAAGGCAAACCCGTTAAGCTTTGATACTATGTTGGCTGAGTGGCTTATTAACCCTGATTCGCATAATTTGGGGTTAAAAAAATTAGCTTGGGTGCGCCTAAATAAAGAAATGACAGACATCGAAACTTTAATTGGCAAGGGAAAACAACAGCGCACCATGGATACTGTCCAATTAGAAACTGCGGCAGCTTATGCGATAGGAGATGTAGATGCTGTCATTCAACTTTATCCGATTCTGCAAGCAGAACTTAATCACCCGCGCCTTCAAAAGAGCTCGGCTCACCCAGAAAAAGAAAAACCATCCGAGCTTGCCTCGTTATTCCACTTAGTTGAAATGCCCTTAATTGCCATCCTAGCAGAAATGGAAATGAGAGGAATTTTGTTGGATGTCGAATTTTTGGCTCAAATGTCGAAAGAACTTACCATACGTATGCAGGCTATTGAAGATGAGGTCATTCATATTGTTGGCAGCCCATTCAACCTAAATTCTTCACAGCAGCTTTCTCATGCCTTATTTGATATTCTTGGATTAAAAATACCTGGTCGAACTAAGAGGACAGTAAGTGGAACAATATCAACCGCAGCGGATGTACTTGAGGCACTGCGGGGTCAGCATCCGGTGATTGATCTTATCCTTGAATACCGAGAAATATCCAAACTTAAATCAACATATGTAGATGCCTTACCACAGCAGATAAATCCTGCTACAGGTAGAATCCACACCTCTTATAGTCAGACTGGATCTGTAACAGGGAGATTAGCATCTTCTGAACCTAATCTTCAAAACATACCTATTCGTACTCCTTTAGGCCGCCAAGTACGGAAAGCGTTTATTGCTGCGGAGGGTTACCGATTGCTTTCAATTGATTATTCACAGATTGAGTTGAGAATCGTAGCGCATTTTGCCAAAGATGAAGCTATGTTGATGGCTTTTCATGCTAATCAAGATATTCATGCTGCAACAGCTGCAGCGATTTATAACATTCCAATTGATCAAGTAACAAAAGAACAGCGGCGGCATGCAAAAGCCATAAATTTTGGTCTTATATATGGGATGAGTGCTTTTGGACTTACACGATCAAGCGATCTGACCTTAGCAGAAGCGGAAGCTTTTGTTGAAGAATATTTTAAACGTTTTCCAGGTATTAAAGCATATTTAACCAATATGCGCCGTCAAGCTGCTCAACAAGGATATGTAGAAACATTATGTGGACGGAGGAGATATTTTCCGAATTTAAAGCCAAGCAATAATCCGAATTACCTTTCCCGTGAAGAACGTGAAGCGATCAATGCGCCAATTCAGGGTACAGCAGCTGATATAATAAAAATAGCCATGCTTCGTGTAGCCGATGCTATAAAACTCAATAAGCTGCAGACGAAAATGCTTCTTCAGGTTCATGATGAATTGGTCTTTGAAGTGCCGCAAAACGAACTAGAAAAAACAATACCTTTATTGAAAGAAGTAATGGAAAAGGCATTTACATTGAGTGTACCGTTGGTTACAGAAGCAAAAGTGGGAAAAAATTGGGGTGATATGGAGGTGGTAGAGTAACAATTTTGCATAATCTTCGTCAGAATATCATGAAGATAAAAAGCTACTATAATGAATTGCTAATCATACTACTTGCGATGATTAGTACAGCTTGTGGTACTGATATTGTTTACAATCAGCCAACACAACGACAACCAACCAATCTTTATATTTCCACAATAGCTTCGGGTGAAAATATTACTCTAACTCCGTTATATTTTAAAACACCACAAGTATCAACACAGAAAAAATACCCAACATACACACCTACTCCGCATTCGCTATCTATTGAAGCCTTACGCAAGTATTCTTACGAAAGTGGTGATCTTGTATTTGAAGAAACTTTGGAGCCGGGGTATAACTATCAACGTTATATCGTTTCATATCGTTCGGATGGATTAAAAATATATGCTTATCTTACTATTCCTAACGAGAAAAAACCGCCGGATGGCTTTCCAATAATCATTTTTAATCATGGATATATACCTCCTGCAGAGTATCGTTCTACGGAACGGTATGTTGCATATGTAGATGCTTTTGCACGGCGCGGCTATATTGTTTTTCGATCCGATTATCGAGGTCATGGAAATTCTGAAGGAACAGCAGTAAGCGCGTATCTTTCGCCGGATTACACCATAGATGTGTTAAATGGATTGAATGCGGTGAAACGTCTTCCAGAAGCTGACCCAAATCGAATTGGCATGTGGGGGCATTCTATGGGTGGACAAATTACTCTGCGAAGTATGGTAATTACAAAGGATATAAAAGCGGGGGTGATATGGGCAGGTGTTGTCGCACCATATCCAGATTTATTTACCCAATGGCGTACTATACCTACACAACATGCCTTGCCAACGTCGGTGAGGCGCAGGATGGGTGAAGATTTATGGCGAAGGTTTGGTTTGCCGGCCGATGAGCCGCAATATTGGGCAATGATATCCGCTAACTCTTATTTAAAAGATTTGTCTGGACCAATTCAGCTGCATCATGGTACACAGGATAGCACTGTTCCATTAGCTTTTAGTGAAATACTATATGAGCAAATAAAAGCTGCGGGTGGGATAGTGGAGTTTTACACCTATCCAGGGGATAATCACAATATTTCGGAAAATTTTTCACTAGCTATGTACCGCTCGATTGCTTTTTTTAATAAATATGTTAAAAATGCTGTTCTTACTGCGACAGCGACAAGTGATAATTGATATAACTGATTTCAAGCGATTGTTTAAACTTTTAGGTGTACCAATCTTTGCGGGTTAAGGGCAATCCACTTTGACCTTTTTCATTTGGTTTTATTAGTAGAGATTGAAAAAGGTTTAATCTGCCATGGGTAAAGCCGTGTGCCGAACCTGACATAAACAAACGCCAGACGCGGTAGGTTGGTTCATCAACAAATTGAAGAGCTTGATCATGATGTGATTCAAGTCTTTTCACCCACTGCCGCAGGGTAAGGGCATAGTGCTCTCGCAGGTTTTCCACATCCCGAACCTCAAATCCTGATTTTTCAGCTGCATGAAGTGTAACGCTGATAGGAGTTAGCTCACCATCCGGGAACACATAGGCTTCACTGAAGGTGGGATGGGCAACAGGTTTCTCATTAGCTGTGTTTGCAATCCCATGATTGAGAAAAGCGCCGCCCGGTTTGAGTAATTTCCAAGCCCGATCAAAATAAGTTGGTAAAAGATCAGCGCCAACATGTTCGAACATTCCAACACTAACGAGGGCATCGAATCCTTGTGTATCGTCAAACTGACGATAATCGCATACTTCGACACGGCAGCGGTCAGAAAGACCGGCGGCTGAAATTCTTTCATTGGCAAGGTTCGCTTGAGGTTGGCTGAGTGTTATGCCAATCGCATTAACCCCATATTTTTCGGCAGCATAGATAACAAGCCCACCCCAACCGCATCCGATATCGAGTAGGCGTTGACCCGGTTTTAAACGCAGTTTACGACAGATATAATCTAGTTTTCGTTCTTGAGCGGTATCGAGGTCGTCGTCGGTGGATTCAAAATAAGCACAAGAATATACCATACGTTTGCCGAGCCATAACGCA
Organism: Anaerolineales bacterium; assembly: GCA_034429745.1. Classification (GTDB taxonomy): domain Bacteria; phylum Chloroflexota; class Anaerolineae; order Anaerolineales; family DRKV01; genus JBAXBF01. Next base: position 12,971 of record DAOUFY010000036.1, on the reverse strand, counting down.
TAAAACTCATTGGAAACATCGTAGTGATAGGTAACAGCTTGGCGATCTCGCTCGATGGAATGTTTGCGGCCTGAGGGACGCGCTGGTCCGCGTTTGCCATAAGGATGGTCAGGAGGTGTTGGAAGATGGAGTAATTGATTTGCTGTTCGCAGTTTCTTGCGCCAACCGAGGGTTTTTTCGCTAAGCTGATCGGCTAAAGAAAAGACCGATTCAATATCCCCTTCAATATCAAAATCATCATAGAGGTAAGCTTCAGCTAAGCCGACTTCGGTGCCGGGTAAAAACATTGCACGCAATGCGCCAGGGTGTTTGAGAACCAGCGTTACCGGCTTTGGAGCATCATCCTTCCAGATTGTACCATTCCACAAACGCACCGTAACAATCTTTGCTCCGGAATCTCCAAATATTTCATCTAGTAAGTGCAGGGTTATGCTTTCTGGGTCGCGATTTTTAGAATTGATCACTGGCATTTTTTCCTCCAATATCCATAATTATTAGAGGCAATTGTTTATAATGCTTTTGGAGAATTCTAATTAATCAGATTATTTCTGTACGGTTCTGCAAATAGGGATGGTAATCCACCAGTATGCCAGAATAAGATAGACTGATTCTTGCCAAAAAAGCCTTCTTTGGCTAATTGGAGCATGCCAGCAGCTGCTCTGCCGGTATAGACAGGGTCAAGGAAAATGCCATCTTGGCGAGCAAAGTTGAGAATGGCTTCCTTTTCATCATTTCCCATGACACCATAGCCGCCACCTAAGAATTGATCATTGACGAAAACTTCTTCACTCGAAAATTTAATGTCAAGACCTAAAAAAGCTGCAGTTTGAGAAGCTAAATCAGCAATTTTAGGCTTTAGCACATCAGCTTTTTCGTCAACGCTAATGCCGATGATTTTGCCACCATAGCCAAAATGACGCGCACCAACCAATAGACCTGCTTGAGTACCACCTGACGATGTGGCGATAACAATCCATTGTGAATGGCACCCTTGAGCTAACAATTCTTCCATGGCAAAAGCATATGCAGCTGCACCTAGAGGATTGGAGCCGCCATAAGGGATCAAATAAGGTGTTTCACCTTCTTTCTCAAGCTGATGAAAGACTTCAACTAGAAAAGCTTCACGTTTTTCTTTGGTTGTCCATAGGATTTTAGCTCCTAAGAGGGAGTCGAGGTAAAGGTTGCCTGAAATGATATTGGGTTTTTCGCCGGTAAGAACTAAAACGCATTTTAATCCCGATCGAACTGCTGCAGCTGCTGTTTGGCGGCAATGGTTAGATTGCACTGCTCCAGTTGTTATGAGCACAGTCGCGTGTTTAGCTTGAGCATCTGCTAGAAGGTAGCTGAGCTTACGTGTTTTATTACCGCCGAAAGCTAAACCAGTCAAATCATCTCTTTTAACGAAAACACTGCAGCCAAGCTGTTGAGAAAGATTTTTTAATGGTTCGATGGGAGTTGGCAGGTTGGCTAATGGGTAGTGAGGAATTGTTTTCATTTTTAAGTTTTTAAGTTATTATTTTGTAGGATGTTTAATTATTGGGTTGATAACGCTTAACCTTGAATAAAGGATTCTGCTTCTTTGATGATAGGCATAATCCGGTTATACAATTTTTCAAAACTATCCTCTTTCCAGTTGAGTATCTTGACTGTCTGTTCGTCCAATGGATATTTCAATCCATCAACACCTACACCGATGCCAAACATCATCATGAGGGCATCGGCAGCATGAACGGCATAAGCCATTGTCTTATATGGGTCGGGCACTTTAGCTGGAGTATGGTGATAACGGATTACCGTAACTAAGTAGTCCGGCAGTTTCCACCTTTCAGCCATAGCTGCGCTTATTGTGGTGTGGTCAAATCCTAGCAAGCTTTCCTCTATTTCGTGGAACGATTTTCCACTAGCTGAAGCTGCAGTAAATTTATATAATGGTAAGATTCCTTTTTGGATGAGGACATCAAATGCCAGCTTACCGACATCGCAAAACAAACCAGCATAATAAGCGTCTTCAGCTTGGGAAGGAATAAGACCCTGCATAATTAAACGCGCACCTGCAGATGTACCAACAGCATGCTTCCATAAATCTCCCTTTTTTAAGTCATAACCTGGTAAAGGCCGGCTCATAAAACTAGCAACAGATGCGGATAAAACTAAGTTTTGGACTGTGCGCTGTCCTAGAAATACAACAGCTTGTTCAATGCTTACAACCGGTTGTCGCAAAGAATAATAAGCAGAGTTTGCCCAGCGCAAAATGACACTGGACATTGATGGGTCTAGCTTTACTACGTTGGCTAAATCAGTCATGCTGGATTTTGGGTCTTTAATAATTTCAGTAGCTCGTTTAGCTACTAGTGGCATTGGAGGCAGAGCTCCCACTTTATCTAATACGTCATCTACGCTCAATTGCTTGACCGGCATATTTTTTCTCCCATATCAATTATCACATAAATAGACCAGATTATCAAGATGCAATTTTAGGATCATTTTGCTCATCAATTTGTGCATTTTCTTCCTCTTGAGAAAAGTTTTCGAGTTTAAATGTCTTTACGGTGCTTTCAAGGGCAATAGCCATACCAGCTAAGGCTTCGGCGGCCGAGGAAACCTGTTCAATCTGTGTATGCATCTCTTCGGTTGCTGCTGCAACTTCCTCAACCGCTGCACTATTATCTCGCGCGAAATTCTCGATGGCTGATACAGAAGAGACAACATGCTGTGCTTCCTGCGTCATCTCTTCCGATGCTTCGGTGTTATCTTTCACCACTTCAGCAACTACTTCTAAGCTCATCCGAATTTCATTGTTAATGTGGTCAAGGTTGTTAGCTGCTTCTAGATTTTTTTCAGCAATTTGAGCTGCTTCTGCAAATACCTCCGCAAGTATTTTCTCTGATTTTTCAATGTCTTGGATAGCCTTTTGAATATCAGCAACCCCACTTGTTACCGATAGAGAACTATTGCCAATGTCTTCAAAAGCCTTTCCTGCTAAATTAGTCCATTTGGTCGCTTCCTCAACGTTCTTTTGGGTTATATCCATCATTGCGACAGCATGACTTACATCTTTTTGAATGGAGATGACCATATCGCTGATCTCTTTTGTGGCAGAAGAAGATCTTTCTGCTAACTTGCGAACTTCTTCAGCAACTACAGCAAATCCGCGGCCTTGTTCACCGGCGCGGGCAGCTTCGATTGCTGCGTTCAGAGCTAAAAGATTAGTTTGACTAGCTATTGCTTCGATTGTTTCTATGATTTTTCCTATTTGTGAGGAACGCTGTCCCAATTCATTTACCCGATTGGCTAAATTTAGCGTAGTTTGCTTAACATTTTCAACACCTTGCAATAGTTTAGTTGCCAGTTCTGTGCCAGAAGCTGCTGACTGTGCTGATTGTTCTGTAGCCTGAACGACTTTTTCAGTTGCTGCACTCATTTGCATTATCGCTTGCGATGTATTGGCCTGGGCATTTGAAGCTTTGGTTAATTGCGAAGTTTGGTTTTCAGATCCAATTCTGATTACCTTGACTGTTGAAGACAGCTCCTCAGCGATTTCTTTCAATTGATTCACCGATGCATCTTGGTAATTTACACCAAGGGAAACTCTTTCGATTGCTGTTTCCATTGTTTGAGCTGCGGCCGCTGTACGGTTCACCTGCTCCATTTCTTTATTTATAGATGTTCCAATGTTTTGCATAGTATCAGCTATTTGGGTTGCTGCTTGATTTACAAGTGTAGAGGCACTGGCTAAATTAATTGATGCGCGGCTAAGCATTCTGGCATTTTCGACTAGATCGTTGATTATGGTGTGCCATTGATCAAGCATTTTTAAGAATGCATTGCCTAAATCATCCCCATCACCCAACGGAATTACTTTTACGCTTAGGTCTCCCTCAGCTAATCTATTAGCTGTGTTTACCATTGAGTGCAAATAATCCATCATCTTCAGAAGTGAATTACCCACGAAATCGCGTTCTGACTTTACTTCTATTAATTCGGCAGCCAACTTTAAATTGCCTTGGGAAAGCCAGTGAGCAGCCATGGCAATATTGCTTTGATAAGTGATCATATCAAGATAAGCCAGGCTCAATTCATCTTTTTCTGATCTTGGAGTAAGGCTTACTTCTATATCGCCTTCTGCCAATCGACGCGCTACCTTTGCCATTTCTGAAAAGTAATCGATCATTTGCTTAAAGCTCTGAGCCAATTGACCAGTTTCATCTTGTTGATCGAGTTGGAAGTTAAAATCTTCTAAGATTTCACCTCGAGCTAATTGTTGAGCGGTAAAGGTTAGTTTCTTTAGAGGTGAGGCGATTCTCTCGGCAAATAATCCAAGAATAAATAAGCCGACGAAGATAATAAGAATTCCAATAGAAAGCATAATCCATAAGGGAGCAAGAGCTTGATTCATGATTATTTGTTTGGGAATACTAACCCTTACTGCCCAATACGATGATGAATTACCTAGCTTGAATGGTGAATATACAATGATATTATCTCCCATTTCCTGAACAATATGCTCGCCATTCTGGATTAAATTGAGCACATTTTCGACTTCTTGTTCATTTATGTAAGCAGATAATGGTTCTCCGGCAAGTTCATTTCTGTTGGTTACACTTATAATTGTTCCCTCGTTTGTGAGGATTGCTGCTTCTGCTTTGCCTTGGTATAAGTTTAACTGGTTGACAAGTTGCTGAAAAGCATCTAAACTGATATCTATCCCAACTACACCTAAGAATTGCTCATTGACCCATAGCGGAGAGATAATTGAAACAAGCCTAATATTCTTGCCTTCTATATTATAAATTCTTGGTGGTAATAAGAATGTTTGGCGATTTTTTTTGGCTAATTCATAAAATTCTTGAGAACCCGAAGCATACTTCAATTTAGCTTGGATACTCGTTTTTCCCTCTTTCCAAGTGATGTAAGGTTGATATCTGCCTTTTTCGTCAGAATCATATAAGCCAGCAAAAATAGCATCCATTCCATCAAAAGCGTTTGCTTCCCAAACCGAAAAAACACCATAATACTGCGGATTTTCTCGGAGTAAATTATCAAGAAGCATATTAAACCTTAAACGGGTGATAAAGACACTGCTGCTTTTGTATTCTTGGATAATGGCTTTTATTCCTTCTACTTTTACCTGAGCTGAAGATAGTAGGTTAAATGTTTGGGCGGTAAAAGAGGAAGCTGACGATAGCGCGTCTTTTTTAGCACTTTGATAAATTAGTTGATACCATTGTGTGCTTGTATATAGGATGATAACGGTTACACAAATGAGCATGATGAAACCGGCACCCAGCGTTATCTTACTGCGGATGGATAATTTTTGTAGTTTCAGCATTACTCACCCCTTATCTTGTATGAATAAATTATTAATACTTGGCTTAACGATACCATGAAGTGCTGTTGTGGTCAATTATAATTTAAAAAAAGAAAGATTTCCTTGATTTATTTGCCAAATATCAGAATGTTGAAGAAAATTTTTATTAAACAAATTCAAATCCGTAGTTGTGCATAATACTTGCTCACTGAGATGAATGCTTTCAAGAAGTGCCTCGCGTCGTTCTTGATCTAGTTCTGCTAAAACTTCATCAAACATTAGGATGGGGTGTTCATGCGTCTTCTCTTGCATCCACATCATCTCGGCGATTTTCAGGGAGAGCATTGCTGTGCGAATTTGACCGCGTGAACCATAACAGCCCAAATCAAGTCCATTAGTGCGAATGCAAAAGTCATCTCGATGAGGACCTACAGTGGTCATACCTTTTTGAATATCTTGAAGTCGCTCTTTTTTTAGTTGAGCGAAAAATTTTGATTTAATCTCTTTCACCGTAACAGCAGTTCGATCAACATACGCATCAAGAGATAAGGCGAATTGAGATTTGGGTTGTTCAAGCGGATCGAGAGAGGGAAAGTAATCCAATCGAAGCACTTCTTTTTGGCGGCTTAAAGAATGATGAGCCCGTTTGGCATATTTGCCTAATTCATGCAAGGCTTTAATTCTGGCATGAATAATTCTTGCTCCACTTTCTGAAAGCTGCTCATCCCAAAAATCTAATTGATTAACATCACCGCCGGCTTCATTCAGCCTTTTTAGAAGAGCGTTTCGTTGAGTAAGTGCTTTATGATATAAACTTAGCTGTTCGCCATAGCCCGCTATAACTTGAGCTAGTAATATGTTCATATAGCGGCGCCTAACTTCAGGTGCTCCTTCAATGACAGAAAGCATTTGAGGCACGAATAAGATGGCGTTTAATGTTCCAACTACCTCAACACTTTTCTTTTTAACACCATCTAACAAAACTTCTTTATGGACATTGCCTTCTCGGTTGCCATTTTTTTCTTCTTTGATTATTCTAATTTCGATTTGTCGCTTATGATGACCACGTTGAAAATCGGCAACAATTCGAGCAACGGCAAGGGGAGACTGGAAAGCGGTAAGATTGATAAGCTGCCGATCATTTTCTGCCTGAAAGGAAGATAATGTGGCGATATAATATATCGCTTCAAGAATACTTGTTTTTCCCTGAGCGTTAGCCCCTACAAACAGTGCAATCTTTTCTGAAAAATCCAATTCTAGCCGTGAATAATTACGGAAGTTTGTCAGGGACAGATGGGTGATTTTCATTCTGCATTACACCTTGGATTGATTGGTCTCATCGCTATATTCGCGTATGTTTTCAGCTTTATCAATAAATAGGATGCCATTTAAGTGATCAATTTCATGCTGAAATATGCGAGCTGTCCATCCTTTTAACTTTAGTTTTAAAGGCTGCCCTCTGCGAGTTTTTCCTTTAACTGTAATTTCTGCGTGCCTTTCTACGTCACCAATCAAACCAGGTACCGAAAGGCATCCTTCAGTACCCATCACTTTTTCTTCTGAAGCGCGGATGATTTCTGGGTTGACAACCACGAATAAGCGAGGTTGAGCATTTTCATCCTCTTCATCTTCTGGATATTCCACAACAATCACGCGCAGGGAGACATTCACTTGGGGAGCTGCTAAACCTACACCCGGCTCGTTTCGCATTGTTTCAATCATATCTTCGATAAGAGTTTGCAACTCTTCGCCAAATTGCTTTACTTCATTTGCCTTTTTTCTTAATACTGGATTAGGTATAGTAATCACTTCTCTAATTGCCATGGTGTTATCCTTGTTCTTCTATACTTCCTTTTTCTGATGCGACTTCTTTATGATAGGCAGCTAGCCATTCCAGGTAGCGTTGATTTTCTTCGATTATTTTTGCTTGTTCGTTTCTTTCTCTCATTTGTTCCACTCTGCGGGATATTTCTGCACAAGCTGAATTTGGATCAGCGATATTATTGAAGGTAAATATTGTTCCGCCGGTATCTATTTTTACATCTCCAAAGTTGAACAACAGACCAATGAGATTTTTACGTACCGTAGTAACACTCAGAACACTTTCCAAAGAGGCTGTTTTCTTATTTTCTCTTCCAAAAGGTTTCTTTTCCATATCAACAATTTGATCAGCTGTTACTTGATAAAGATCATTGCCCCAATCAATAACGTAATAAGCCATCCACAAGAAACAAGCTACGATAAGTGTTGCAAATAAAAAACTGCCTTCAAATGGAGGGATGATTTTCGTTGTTTGCTCGTTGATTAGAAAAGAAATCCATCCCCACAGTATGGCAAGCATGCTGAGGAGTGGCAGAAAGATTTTGCTAATAAGAATCAACCAATGTTTGCGAAATGTTACCCCATATGCGTCTTCAATCCGCATTTTGAAAAAATCATTGATGAATTTTAGACGCAATAACCGAGAAGAAGGGTACATTACGGGATGGTCTGATGGGCTAAAGGTAACTTGAATTTTTGACTCGGGTGATTCTTCAAGACCAAGCTCCTTTCTTAATGTGTGACGCAGTTTATTGTCTTTTTCTATATTGAGCCTTTTTGTCCATCTTTGACGATATTCCTCAATAAGATCGGCTACGTATTGTGGATTACTGATATCTTTGATTAATAGGCTGCTGGTAAATGTCCGAATACTGACTGAACCAAAACCCAATAGGCGTGAAAACCAAGAGGTTGTAATATCTAAGGCTCTAATCGAGCTGAGCGGAGTCTCCTGACGCGTATCATATAAACCCAATACTTTCTCGATCCAAATGACTCTATGAGTAGTTACATAATAGGTATCATTGAAGTAATCAATGATTAACCACGCACCGATGCTAATAGCACAAAGGAGAATTATTATCCCACTGATCCATAGCCAATTCCAATTCGTGTAAATTCCCATTAGCAAGGTAGAAACACCAAAAAGAAAAATAAAAAATGCAAAAGCACACGCAAGCCATAAAAAGAATGAATGCCGGCGGGCAATGAAGAGAATATACTCATCTTCCTTTTTCCAATCGAGGTTACTGTTTGGGAGGAATTCTCTCGTTGCAATAATGGTTGATAATGTGCGCAAGAAGGATGGGTTCTGAGAAGCCAAACGCCAGAGGACTTTTTGATTAAGGCATAAGAGAGTTGTGTTTGTCTCTGAAACAGCAGTGAAGAGTCGTTGAGAAGGAGAGACTAAACAATCTGCACCAAAAAAATCGCCCTCTGAAAGCACGCCTAATGAATATCCATCTTCATGATTTAGTAAACGTACTTTCCCCTGGGCAATAACATACAAAGTATCTGCTTTCTGGTTTGCATGATAGATGGTTTCACCGGGATTATATTGCTGCAGTTTGGTCTTTTGGGCTAGTAGATTTACTTCATCCTCTTTTAAGGCTTTGAATAAATAAGATTGGTTATAAATACTGGAATTTGGGTTTGCTTCCATAGATTGTGTTGCTCAGGTTACATAGAGCATTTAGGATTCACTTCGCGAGGTTCGGATAATTCTTACAATGATGATGATGAGAATACACCCAAGTGCGAGTAATCCCATGCTTAGCAAGCCTACATCTTCCATCCAGCCAGTCTTTGGCAAGGCAGTTGCGAGAGGAGTGGCTAATTCGGTTGGTAAGAAAGCGACTGAGGTGGGAGGAATGGTTGGTTGTACAGTTTCTTGAGGCATTTCGCTTGGTTGGGAGATGATAGCTGCTTCTGTCAGCAAGGCTGATACAGTAGCTGTTCGCAAAGGATCGAGGTCATCTTCTTGTGTTATGGCTATTGTCGGACTGGGTACAGCAATTACTGGGGTAGGTTCATAAGCCTTCGTCATTGTGGCAGCAAAATCAATGCTCTCTGTATCAATAGGTGATACTTCAATGATTGGCAATGGTGAATTTGTAGGAAGAAGCAATGGGGATTGATTATCTGCGACTTCGGTTTGGATAATATCATCCATTGCTTCTCGAGCTAGTTGTTGAGCTCTCTGTTGAGGCAGCCAAACAGCTGCATAATAAGCCAAACCGAACAATCCGATCAATATCAGGAGGACAACAGCGGCTATCTGAACAGCAGCTTTTTTCGCTGTCTGCGGAGAATTTTCTGTGCTTTCTTCATGCTCTCCGCTCTCTTCATCCATTTCTTCCAAATCTTCTAAACCTTCAATTCCAAAATCTCTTTCAATCTCATCATAGGGATCTGGGGTTTGATCTGTCATGGCTTCCTCTCTTTTCTTTATTATTAGTTGGCAAGCTATCAAAGCTAGTCATGCCATTTGTTATCACATTCTTATTCGATTATTTCCAAATTACTGATTGGTGCGATGATTAACTCGGAAGATGAAATGTAAACCTCTGCTGAAGGAAAACTTAATCCATTGGAGTAAGTGTAAGACATCACCTTTGTTATGGTGCCAGTTTTTCCATAGTGCCCACTAATCAATACTTTTACCTTTCGTCCAATTTTCCATAAAGAATCCGGTGGGCAGTATTGCTGATTGTTTTCAGCATGTAGATTAATGTCTGCTGTTTTAGGTGATGATTCAGCACAAAAAAGTTCACTGCGTTCACCCCGCGAAAAATCTCGTTCAGCATTAAGCACAACAATTTTTCCGTAGTTTTGTTGAAAATACTCGGTAATCCGATCACTTGAATGCAGTTCACCAAAACCATCAAGAACTAAGGTTGGCACGATTGAATTCTGTGCTGATTTAATCAACGCCGGCGGCAAAGTTGAGAAAACTAAACCCTTTAGTCCCACCTTTGCAGCTTTTTGGAATACTTCAGCTGACTTGCAGCTGCGGGCGATGAGGATCTCCCCGCGGTTTTCTTCAGTGATATCCGCGGCGTTCAACATATTGGCAGCCTGTTGAGCCATTTTTCCTAATCTCCCAAAACTAAACTTTTGATTTCCCCAAACTCCAAAACACAATGAACCAACCGCCTCGATGGTAACACCCTGATCAGGATGAATCTCCGTTATTTTTCCGGCATAGCCGGCGGGAAGTTTAACCATCTCGTCGCTTTTTTCTATCCATATTTTACCATATTCAATCCATCTTATCTTTCCATGACAGGGAGAAAGCAAGTGTTTTTCAAAGAGCAGCACTTTCTTGGACGCAAGAATATCTCCTTCATTAACGAATTGGTTAACGCTTACGGCTAGCATGTTTTTCAATTCATCTGCCGTGCAATTCAATGCTTTAGCCACTTCAATCACAACATAGCCGTTGGGCAGCATCGCTTCAGCGACGGCATCTTGGGGCTGTACTTCTTGACCAACGCGGACAAGAACCTTACCAGCACAAGGAAGCAACCGCTGACGCAGAATTTTTTGAATCGCGAGAGAAGAATGTATGATCATCATGAAAGGCTGCTGTTACTTAAAATATTGATCCACTCCTTATTTTTTTCGATACGCTTTCGCGAATCTTGAATTAATGGCAATGGTCTGCCTCGAGCGTCAATGATCAAACCTAACTTGCCACCCGACAAGAAGGAAATTTTTCCACCTTTGTTTTTTCCAAAACCGATATTTGTTCCATGCAGCGGTTTGAGATAGACTTGAAAATGTTGGTCAGCAGAAAGGGGAATATGATATAGTGTACCTTGATTGATCTCCAAAACATGGTCAGTCTTATTGGGGAAAACGATTTTAAGTCTTAAGATAGGTGTGCCTGCGGTAGCATTTGAAAGAGGTGAAACAACTGCACAGAGGGGCGTAATTGGATTATCATTCAGCAGGTTGTTGCTGAGGAATTGATGATCAAAGGCAAGACTTCCAGTAGCTGAAAGAAGAGAATGGTTATCTTCATAAATGACACAAAACCCAATAGGCTGCAAGCCATCAAGCCAGCTAAGTAAGCGCTGCTCTACTGAAAGTTGTGAATAAACCTGGTTGGGATGGATAATCAATGCTTCCACAGGCAACCACTCAAAAAGATCATCACTAATCCTATCATCAACTTGCTGAGGCAAGCTCTTGAATAAAGTGTTTGATTTCAGAGCAAGTTGCAGTTTTAACCTCAATTGATTTAACAAATAACTATTCAGTGCCCAATCAAGAGCTAATTCATCATCAGTAGTAGGTATTGTCCAAGGCATGATGGCTTTGTTACAGAGGATATCTTGGATTTCAGCCACGGATAATTTACTGAGGATTTTCGGAGCAATGTTTTTCGCGGCTTCATCTATATATTCCAATGAAGAAGCATTCCATAGACTTGAAGCGGCAGCTGCAATCTGGTTGTTAATGAGGAGAGCTCCGTTTACTTCATTTAGTCCAAGCGTTACACCAAGAGCATTGTTGATACCTGCACGCTGGCAAAACATTTTCATGCCTAGCTGATAATCCAACATGAAAAGATTTAGGTTACCTTCTGATAGGCGATGCAATGGTGCCAGGTCAGGAACATGCGCTAGCGTAAATTCGCGAATGGCTTGGGAGCATGCAAATTGGGCTTGGGTAAACTTGCCCTGCAGATCTTCGGTTTGAAAAGGATGAATGCAAACAACTTTCGCGATGTGATAAAAAGATTGCTGCACCTGCTGATGAAGAAAATTTGGGCCGCAAAAGAGTAGGATGGGTTTTTCATGCAGCCACAATAACTTTAAGGATATTTTGAGTTCATCTAACAACTTAAGAAATTTTTTATCGGATTGATTGCTGCAAAGGAAAATCAGCTGCGGTTTTTTGTCTGCCAAAAGGTTAAGGCGCGATTCAACACTTAATCCATCTTCAGCCCATGTACGAAAAGCGATTGGTGAGTCTAACGATAAGGCTAAATACTCAGCACATTCAATGGAGTCTGGGCCGCCGTCCCCAATGATACCGCAACACAAGCTCAAAAGTGGAGAAAATGAAGCTCTGCAGAGTTCTACTTCACTTACCTTATCAAAAGATGGCATATCGCTTTGGAAATTGCAGTTGGAGATTTCACTTTGTTCTTTAAGCTCTAATAATTCAGAACATAAACCTAGCTCAACTCGTTCGAGGAGGGGGTAAAAGATATTGCTCTTTCTGCTACTACCGATAAGCTTGCAACGTTGTTCGTTTACTTCAAAGAGAGAAGCTTGTACAGCCCAACGGTTGGCATGAAGATACAAATATAAAGAGTCCATGCGAATTGGATTAATAGAGGATAAAAATGGTAAGATCAGCAGGTTTCGAATTAGTTCAATTATACCTAAAAGAATCATAAAGCAGGACAAAATACGGAGAATAAAAGATTGGGGGTGGATAGACAAAGAATATGTGGTATAATATGTCGAGTTGGATGAGCAAAGTGATTGACCCAACAGCAAAGAACATGCCACCATAGCTCAGCTGGCAGAGCAGGCGTTTCGTAAACGTCAGGTCAAGGGTTCAAATCCCTTTGGTGGCTTGAAGCGAGGAGAGGTAGCGTAGTTGGTCTAACGCGCCCGCCTGGAGAGCGGGTGAACGACGAAAGTCGTTCCGTGGGTTCGAATCCCACCCTCTCCGCTAATAATGAAGTTGTATTGCTTGTTTACTTTCATTAGAGTTAACCAATTAATTTAATAGCAAAGTTGATTTTTATGTCATTTTTTTCGAGAAATTTAATCAAAGTAGTATTGATTTAAATTTGAGATCTTATAAATGTTTGAAATTA